>CAMLKN010000052.1 GCA_946480655.1 uncultured Devosia sp.
TTGCCTGGTCGACGACCTTCATGGAGAGGCGGACCTTGCCGCGCTCGTCAAAGCCCAGGAGCTTGACCCAGACCTTGTCGCCTTCCTTGACCACGTCGGTGGTCTTGGCAACGCGCTGGTCGGCCAGCTGGCTGATATGGACGAGGCCATCCTTGGCGCCGAAGAAGTTGACGAAGGCGCCGAAGTCGGCGGTCTTGACGACCGTGCCCTGGTAGATGGCGTTGACTTCCGGCTCGTCGGTGATCGAGCGGATCCACTTGATGGCGGCTTCGATCTGCGACCCGTCCGAGGACGAGACCTTCACGGTGCCGTCGTCTTCGATATTCACCTTGGCGCCGGTCTTTTCCACGATTTCGCGAATGACCTTGCCGCCGGTGCCGATCACTTCGCGGATCTTGTCGGTCGGGATCTTGAGGGTCTCGATGCGGGGGGCGAATTCGCCCACTTCGCCACGCGAGGCCGACAGGGCCTTGGCCATTTCACCCAGGATATGGATGCGGCCGTCCTTGGCCTGGGCCAGAGCCTGCTTCATGATCTCTTCGGTGATACCGGCGATCTTGATGTCCATCTGGAGCGAGGTGACACCCTCTTCCGTACCGGCCACCTTGAAGTCCATGTCCCCGAGGTGATCTTCGTCACCCAGGATGTCGGAGAGCACGGCGAACTTGTCGCCTTCCAGGATCAGGCCCATGGCGATACCGGCCACCGGCTTCTTCATCGGCACGCCGGCATCCATCAGCGCCAGCGAGGTACCGCAGACGGTCGCCATCGAGGATGAGCCGTTCGATTCGGTGATCTCCGACACGACGCGGATCGTGTAGGGGAATTCCTCGATCGAGGGGCGGATCGGGTTGATGGCGCGCCAGGCGAGCTTGCCATGGCCGATTTCGCGGCGGCCGGGCGAACCCATGCGGCCAGCTTCACCCACCGAATAGGGCGGGAAGTTGTAGTGCAGCAGGAAGTTTTCCTTCTTGGTGCCTTCGAGCGAGTCGATGAACTGCTCGTCCTCGGCGGTGCCGAGCGTGGCAACGACCAGCGCCTGGGTTTCGCCGCGCGTGAAGATGGCCGAGCCATGGGTGCGCGGCAGCACGCCGACTTCCGCCAGGATCGGGCGGACGGTCTTCAGGTCACGGCCGTCGATACGGCTGCCGGTGTCGAGGATGTTCCAGCGCACGATCTTGGCCTGGAGGTTGTGCACCACCTCGCCCAGGTCTTCCTTGGAGACTTCGCCCGCTTCGATCTTGGCGGCATAAGCCTCCTTGACCTTGGCATTGGCGGCGTCGACGGCGGCGTAGCGCTGGGCCTTGTCGGTCAGCTTGTAGGCGGCGCGCAGGTCGGCCTCGGCAATGGCGAGGACTTCCTTTTCGAGCTCCGAATAGTCCGGAGCGGTGAAGTCGCGCGGTTCCTTGGCGGCCAGTTCTGCCAGCTTGATGATGGCGTCGATCACCTGGGCCGAAGCCTTGTGGCCGAACATCACGGCGCCCAGCATCACCTCTTCGGAAAGCTCCTTGGCTTCCGATTCCACCATCAGCACGGCGTCCTGGGTGCCGGCCATGACGAGGTCGAGCTTGGAGTCAGCGCGACGGTCGACGGGCAGGTTGAGGACATATTCGCCGTCGACATAGCCCACGCGGGCGGCGCCGATCGGGCCCATGAAGGGGACGCCCGAAATGGTCAGTGCTGCCGAAGCGGCGACCATGGCCAGCACGTCGGGATTGTTCTCCATGTCATGCTGGAGAACGGTCACGATGACCTGGGTCTCGTTCTTGTAGCCATCGGGGAAGAGCGGGCGGATCGGGCGGTCGATGAGGCGCGAAACCAGGGTTTCGTTCTCGGTCGGGCGGCCTTCGCGCTTGAAATAGCCACCCGGGATCTTGCCGGCGGCGAAGTACTTTTCCTGGTAGTTGACGGTCAGCGGGAAGAAGTCCTGGCCCGGCTTGGGCGACTTGGCGCTGACGACGGTGGCCAGCAGCACGGTTTCGCCCAGGGTGGCGAGCACGGCGCCATCGGCCTGGCGGGCGATCTTGCCCGTTTCGAGCGTCAGGGGCTGGCCGCCCCAGTTGATCTCGACCTTGTGGTGATCAAACTTGATCGACATGTCTTTCGTCTTTCCATTCTGTCCGGAAGCGCGGGAACGCGGGGCCTAGGCAAATGCCCCACGAACGCTCCGGTGTGCCCGCACTCGGCAACGCACCCCATGTGCGCGGCGAGCTCAAAATCAGGCACGGTTTTCGTTTGGCGCGGACGAAACATGGACAAGACAATGAGCCTCTCCACCAGCGGAAGAGGCCGATAATCCTGCCATGCTCCGGCAGTGCCGGCCTATGGCGCCTTTGGGCAGGGCCCAAAAGGCATCCGGCGCGGAAGCCTGGCTCCCGCGCCGGAAACGTCTCTGCTTAGCGACGCAGGCCGAGCTTCTCGATCAGCGTCTTGTAGCGGTTGTCGTCCACCTTCTTGAGGTAGTCGAGCAACGAGCGACGGGTCGAAACCAGCTTCAGCAGACCGCGGCGGGAATGGTTATCCTTGGCGTGGCCCTTGAAGTGCTCGGTGAGGTTGGCAATACGTTCGCTGAGGATCGCAACCTGGACTTCCGGCGAACCGGTATCGTTGGCCGAGGTGGCATATTCCTTGATCAGGGCGGTCTTGCGCTCTGCAGTAATCGACATCGTACTATCCTTTCGAAAATGAGGATGGGGCCGCCCCAGCCGGGATGTCGTCCAGGTGGGGCCGTGAAAAGGCTGGCGCCGGGCGCGGGGCCCGGAAACCGGCTGGCGCTGCTATAGGGCAAACCTTGAGGAAAAGCCAGAATTTATTGGGGCTCGCCTTGCGCTGGCATCGTCAGGCTTGAGGCTGGGGCTCATCAGGGCGCTCGGCGGCGAAACTGGGATCGAGCGCCGCCAGCGGCACATTGAGCACCCATTCCACCCCATCGGCATGGACCACCCGGTCCACCTGGGCACCCAGTGCCCCGCCCACCATGGTGCGCAGCACGGTTGTTCCGAAGCCGGTGCGCTCGCCCACCACGAGCGGCCGTCCAAGGTGCTCGCGCCAGCGCATGGCAAGGGTTGTGTCCGTCGTCTTCCAGGTGAGCTCGAGCCGCCCCTCCGCTTCGGCAAAGGCCCCATAGCGCGTGGCATTGGTCGCCAGTTCATGCAGCGCCATGCCCAGGATCTGGGCGCCTTGCGGATTGATGCGCAGGACCGGGCCCTGAATGGTCAGGCGGTCAGCCTCGGGAGGGCGGAAGGGACCCAGCTGCTGGTCGATGAGATCGGCCAGCATCACGCCGGCCCGGCCATGCGCCAAAAGCAGGTCGGTCGAACGTGCCAGGCCCATGATCCGCCGCTCCAGCGCCGCGACATAGGCCTGGATATCGGTGGCGCCGCGCCCCGTCTGCTTGGCCATGGCCGCAATCACCGCCATCTGGTTCTTGGAGCGGTGCGCCAGCTCCCGCATCAGGAAGCGAATGTCGCGCTCGGCCATCATGCGTTTCTCGGAGGCAGCGGCCAGGGCGTGAGACACTTCGGCAATCTCGGCGATGGGATAGGTCCGCGGATAGACAGCCTCCCCGCGGCCCATGCGCGCGGCATCCATTTGCAGCCCCTTGACCGATCGGCTTATGCGGTGGGCAATGATCCCGGCCACGCCCGAGGCGAGCAAGGCGATGACCAGGCCCCACACGGCCAGTTGCAGCACCGAATCCTGCAAGGGCTTCTGCACCTGCGCCGATGATGCCCAGGCGATCACCCGCCAGCCGGTATAGCCGGAGCGCCACTCCGCTGTGACCACCGACGTGCCGCCAAAGTCTTCCTGGGTCCAGGCCTCACCCGGATCGTCCGCCCGGAACTGGCGGATGGGCAGGATCGAGCCAATGGCCAGGTCCGCATCGGCCGTGGCGGCGATCACGGCATTGTTTGTATCCACCAGGGCGGCATGCCAGCCCGTCGGCAACTGGCGCGATTGCAGCGCCGGCTCGAGATTGCGCGCATTCTGCGTCATGCTGACCAGGCGTACTGGTGCCACATCGTCTACGGGCAGCCAGACATTGAAGACATAGGTCTGCGCCACCTGGCCGAAAAAGATTGGCGAAATGGTTGCCACGCCTCGATCGATGGCGCGTCGGGCGGTCTCGGGGTCGGATGTCAGCCCCAGCGATGTGCCAAACGGGACGCGCGTGTTGAGCAATTGGTGCATCTGGTCATCGACCGCGATCAGGTAGGAGCCCGTGCCCGCCAGCGCCACGACGGCGCGTTCATGAAAGGCGGCCAGGTCCCCCTCTTCCAGTGTCTGGCTGGTCGAAAGAACGCGCAGCGTTGTCGTCATGCCGGTGATTTCCCGGTCGATCGACTGGCCCATGGCTTGCACAGTGGCATTGGTCAGGGCGGCCAGAACGTCCTGCTGGGCGTCGTTCGTGCGGTTGAGCAGCACCAGCGCCACGGCCATCGCCGGAATGAGGATGGCCAGAACCAGCGCGACCAGGTAGATCGCCATCGCCCGCCCGCCTCGTTGCGATGCAGGCGCCCTGGTCGGCCCGTCATTGTCCGCCATTTGCCCCAGCTTTCCTCACCTGAGCCGCACCTAAATGCGGCTGAATACTCAATATTTTGCACTAGAATCGCTGGCAGGAAAACTTTCGTCCGACGCCTCGTCGACGTCGTCCCACTTTTGCGGGCGATCCTTCATTGCATCAGGGCCGGAATTGCGCACCTGCACTGGTGCGTCATCGGGGCCAGGCTTGCGTCCATCGCGCATGGCGGCTGCGTCGTCTTTGGATTTCTTGTGCTGTGTCATGGTCATACCCACACTTCGAATAGGTACAACACGCCAAAGGCGCAGGGGTTGCAGGGGCATGGAATCCATTTGCGGGCTCTGGTAAACAGCCCCCATGAGCAAGATCGAAACCACGCCCCAGCCCGCGTCCAAGCGCGTGTTCATCAAGACCTATGGTTGCCAGATGAACGTCTATGACAGCGACCGCATGGCCGATGCGCTGGCGCCCCAGGGCTATGTGCCGACCCAGGAGATCGGCGAGGCGGACCTCGTTCTGCTCAACACCTGCCATATCCGCGAGAAGGCCAGCGAGAAAGTCTTTTCCGAGCTGGGCCGCTTGCGCGAAATTCAGGAAGAAAAGCGCGCCACGGGTGGAGACATGATGATTGGGGTGGCCGGCTGCGTCGCCCAGGCTGAGGGCGAGGAAATCGCCCGTCGTGCCCCCGTGGTCGACATGGTTTTTGGTCCCCAGGCCTATCACCGCCTTCCCGACATGCTGGCGCGCGCCGAGGCCCAGCGGCACATGCATCCGAGCCTCAAGAAGGCCGTGATCGACACCGATTTCCCCGAGGAAGACAAGTTCGAACATCTGCCGGCGGCCAAGAAGGAAGTGACCATCAAGCGTGGCCTCACCGCCTTCCTCACGGTCCAGGAAGGCTGCGACAAATTCTGTTCCTTCTGCGTGGTGCCTTACACGCGAGGTGCCGAAGTCAGCCGCCCGGTGGCCCAGGTGCTGGCCGAAGCGCGGGGCCTCGTCGAAGCCGGGGTTAAGGAAATCACCCTCCTCGGCCAGAACGTCAACGCCTATCACGGCGTCGATGCCGCCGGCCGCGCCGTTGGTCTGGGGGAGCTCGCCTTCCTCCTCGCCGAGATCGAAGGCCTCGAGCGCCTGCGCTATACCACGAGCCATCCGCGTGACATGGACGATGCGCTGATCGCCGCCCACCGCGACCTGCCCTTGCTCATGCCCTATCTGCACCTGCCGGTGCAATCCGGGTCCGACCGCATCTTGAAGGCCATGAACCGCAAGCACACGGCGGCCGAATATCTCTCCCTGATCGAGCGCATCAAGGCGGCCCGTCCCGACATGGCGCTTTCGGGCGACTTCATCGTCGGCTTTCCCGGCGAGACGGATCAGGATTTCGAGGACACGCTGACCATCATCCGGGAAACCGGTTATGCCTCGGCCTACTCCTTCAAATATTCGACCCGCCCCGGCACACCTGGCGCCAATCTCGGCGGCCAGATTGCCGAAGAGGTCAAGACCGAGCGCCTCTATCGCCTGCAGGAACTGGTCAACCAGCAGACCACCGACTTCCACGCCTCCTGCGTCGGCAAGACACTGCCCGTGCTGATCGAGCGTGCCGGCCGCATGCCCGGCCAGGTCGGCGGCCGCTCACCCTATTTGCAGGCCGTGCATCTCGAAGGCAGCACCGATCTCATCGGCGCGATCCACGAGGTAGAGATTGTCGGCACCAGCACCAATTCGCTGGTCGGTCGGCTGAAGCAGGCCGTGGCGGCGTGACGAGCGGCCGCGTGGGCTTGCCATAACAGGGGCCGCGACGGACACTCGCTTCAGTCTTCACGACTGCTGGAGGGTGTCATGCGGCTTCTGACCATTCCGTTTCTTCTTCTCGCGCATTCCGCCCTGGCCCAGGACGGCTCTGCGCTGTTCACCGCAAAAGCCTGCGCGGTCTGCCATTCCATCGGCGTCGACCCACCCGACAAGCTCGGCCCGCATCTTAATGGCGTTGTCGGCCGCACCATTGGCGGCCTCAAGGACTATGACTATTCCCCCGCGCTCGACGCCGCCCGGGAGGCCGGCGAAGTCTGGACCCCCGAACGCCTCCTGCAATATCTCAAGAAACCGGCCCACGCCTTTCCCGGCACATCCATGGCCTATGCCGGCATGGCCGACCGCGCCGAGATCGATGCGCTGATCCAGTATCTGGGGGACTTTGCCGAGGATGGTGGTTTGGCGCGATAGGATCGTCTTGTGAACAGTAGTCTTCGTCACAATATTGCTACAGACAAGGCACCCAAATCAGCCTAGCCTCGTTATTGCACTGGGCGCTGCGCTCCGCGGCGCCCCCTTCGGGAGCCGAGAAAGTTTGAGCAGGCACTTGCCACCCACCGCCGATAACGCCCTCGCATCGCAACTCGAACTCGCCTTTGAAGACAATCGCCTGGCTGCCCAGCTCTATGGCGATTTCGACCAGAACCTCGCCCTTATCGAACAGCGCCTTGCCGTCAGCGCCACCCCGCGCGGCAATCATGTGCTGTTGAAGGGCGCGGCCAGTAAGGTCGATCAGGCCCGCCGGGTGCTCGAATCTCTCTATGCCACCCTCGAAGAGGGCCGAAGCATGGACATTGCCGATGTCGATGCGGTTATCCGCATGATCGAGACCGAGGATAGCCAGCTGACCCTCCCGACGCTTGAGCGCAAGGGCAAGGTGCGCATGGCCCAGATTGCGACGCGCAAATCCACCATCATTGCCAGGACCCCGGCGCAGGACGCCTATATGCGGGCCATGGAGCGCTCGGAACTGGTTTTCGGCGTCGGCCCGGCGGGTACCGGCAAGACTTATCTGGCCGTGGCCCATGCCGCGTCCCTTCTGGAGCGCGGTGACATCAACCGCATCATCCTGTCCCGCCCCGCAGTCGAGGCCGGCGAGCGCCTCGGCTTCCTGCCCGGCGACATGAAGGAGAAGGTCGATCCCTATCTCCGCCCGCTCTACGACGCGCTCTACGACATGATGAAGCCCGAAAATGTCGAGCGCTGCATCACCTCCGGCATCATCGAAGTGGCCCCGCTCGCCTTCATGCGCGGCCGCACGCTCTCCAATGCCGTGGTGATCCTCGACGAGGCGCAGAACACCACCTCGATGCAGATGAAGATGTTCCTCACCCGCCTGGGCGAGAACTCCAAGATGATCGTCACCGGCGACCCGACCCAGGTCGACCTGCCGCGCGGCGAAAAGTCGGGCCTGGTCGAGGCCGTGCACCTGCTCGATGGCGTCGAAGGCGTCCACATTTCGCGCTTCAACGACAAGGATGTGGTGCGCCACGCGCTTGTCGGCCGCATCGTTCGGGCTTATGAGGCGGACACGGCCCGCCGTCTGGCTCAAAAGGATGGCGACACCGAAGGGCTGGCGCGGACGCTGGGAGTTGCACCCCGGGGCTGAGCCAAAGCTCAGCTCCAAACGGCGAAGAAAGTCTCTATGCCCGCAACGCCACCTCTTGAAATAGCAGTCATCCGCAATGCGGATGGCTGGCCCGACCACTTCGATGCATTGGCCGAAAAGGCCGTGCTGGCGGCGCTGGCCGGGGCCAAGCCGAAGATCAAGGGCGCGGCCGAGATTTCGGTGCTCCTGACCGACGACGCCGAGCAGCGCGAATTGAACGCCCAGTGGCGCGGCAAGGACTCCTCCACCAACGTGCTGAGCTTTCCCCAGATCGAGCCTTTCGCTCCGGTCGTGGGCATCCTGGGGGACATTACCCTCGCCCGCGAAACCCTCGAGCGCGAGGCGGCCGATCTGGGCAAGAGCCTTGAGGATCATTTCACCCACCTTATGGTGCATGGCTTTTTGCACATTTTGGGGTATGATCATCTCGATGAGGCAGAAGCCCTTCAAATGGAGGGGCTGGAAACCCAGATACTGGCGGGGCTTGGGATCGATGATCCCTATGCCGATTAGGTCTCGCCGGAACCCCCGACTATGCGGGGGCATTTCCGTCCCGTTGGACAGATAACAGCCGTCGTCGTGGCGGCATGAGATGAATGAACGATAGCCAAACCAAGGCCCCAAGGGTGGCCGAAAACCCGGAGCCTCCCTCTAGTCCCGCCCCCGTTGCAATGCGGGGGCCGAGCCTGTGGAACCGCATCCGCAGCCTGATGGCGCGGACGACGGTGTCGCTGCGCGATGACCTGCAGGTCGCGCTGGAGGAGAGCGGCAGTCCCGAAACAGCGGACTTTTCCGAAAGCGAAAAGCTCATCCTGCAGAATGTCCTCAAACTCTCCAAGGTGTCGATCGACGACGTCATGGTGGAGCGCTCGGACATTCAGGCCGTTCCCGCCGACATCAATCTGGGAACCCTTCTCGCGCGTTTCCGCCAGGTGGGGCATTCGCGCCTGCCCGTTTACGAGGATGGGCTCGACAACATTGTTGGCTTCATCCACATCAAGGACGCGCTGCAGAAGATCACCGAGCCGGTGACCGATCCGGAAAAGGACGTGCCGGTAAAGCTGCTCTCGACCGCGCTCCGGCAGAAGATCGGCAAGCTGGGCATCCTGCGCAAGGCCATGTTCGTGCCAACCTTCATGCCGGCTGCCGACCTGCTGCAATCCATGCGCGCCAGCCGCACTCATATGGCCATTGTCGTCGACGAATATGGCGGTACCGATGGCCTCGTGACCATCGAGGACCTGCTTGAGGCCGTGGTGGGCGAGATCGAGGACGAACACGACGTCACCGAAGCGGCTCTGATCCGCAAGGTCGGCGAGGACGTCTATGTCGCCAATGCTCGTGCCGAGCTCGAGGACGTCCAGGCCCTGATCGGTCCCGATTTCGATCCCGGCGATCACGCCGAGGATGTCGATACCATTGGCGGTCTGGTCTTCGACTTGGCCGGCCACGTCCCCAAGCGGGGCGAGCGCGTCAATGGCCTTGATGGCTTCGAATTCGAAGTCCTGGCCGCCGACAGCCGCCGCATCAAGCGTCTGCGCATCCACCGCAAGCGCGACCAGATCGTCGCTGTCGAGCCCCTGGCTATCACCGACCAGCGCAGCGAAGCGGACAAGCAGGCAGCGGAATAGGTAGTACACAGATCACCCCACCCTCTGTCCCTCCCCTTGAGGGGAAGGCATTTAGGGTGGGGTGACTTTCGATCTCTATCTACTCGCCCACTCCAGCAAACTCGCCAGCCCCACGAAGGGCAAACCGGCATGCTCGGTGAGCCCCGACGCGCAGGTCGAGACCGTCGACACGCCCAGCTCGCACCCATCCGGAATGTCGTTCCCGACGCGCCTTGTCGCATGCGCATTGAGTTCTGGCACGAACAGGCCCTTGTCTCCCGCATAGCCGCAACAGGTGATCGAAGAGAGCACGGCGACCTTGTCAGCACAGGCCTGGGCGATCGCCTCGGTCATCGGCTGCTCGAACAGGCGCTGCGCCGAGCAATTGTGATGCACGGCGACCACCGGCAGTCTTTGCGTGATGGTCAGTTTCGGCAGCACATGCTGGGCGAGGAACTGCGCGGAATCGGCGACCGCCGCGTCACCGGGAAACTCCCTCAAATGCTTGGCGCAGGTCGAGGCATCGGTGACCACTGGCAGCCGGCCGGCCTCGGCCAGGACCGACAGCTCGGCCTTCAGTTCTCCGCCGACCCTTTGCGCCTCCTCGGGAAAACCCTTGGACTGGAACGGCTGGCCGCAGCACTGGCCATTGAGGTGGTGGGGCACGATGACGTCATACCCGGCCCGCTCAAGCAGCTCGATCATCGCCGCGGGCGTGTCGAGCAGCCCGTGCCGGGTTTTGGGCGCACCGAACATGCGGCTGGGGCAGGCGGGGAAGTAGACGACTTGCGGCCGGCCGCTCTGCGCGATCGGCACCGGGAAGCCGGTCTTGCGCGGGTCCTGCCTTGTCTCCCGCGCCTTGGGCGCGCCCGGCCCGTGATGCAGTGCCCGCGACACGCGCGGCACGCGTTTGCCGGTCAGCCGCCGTGCGGTCTCGGTAATCGCTTCGACAGCTGGGGCGGGAATGACGACACGGGCCGCATCGGCCAGCGCCACGCCGCCACGCATCATCGTCTCCACCGCGCCCCGATGATCCGCGGCAAACCGGGCCGTGGAATGTGCCGTCGCCCCGCGCCGCTTTGCCCGCTCGCTCAGGATGAGGGTCCCCGTCTCGATGCCCACCGGGCACCTGAGCGAGCAGAGATTGCAGGCCGCGCAGGTATCCATGCCGGCATACTGGAAGTCCGCCTCGAACCGTTTGAGGCGCGCTGGATCCTCCCCGGTGGCGCGCAGCCGCGCCGTTTCGCGGGTCACGGCAATCCGCTGCCGTGGCGTCAGCGTCATATGGTGGCTGGGGCAGGCCGGCTCGCAGAAACCGCATTCGATGCAGAGGTCGATGATCTCGTCGGCCAGCGGCATGACCTTGAGGTTCTTCACATGGATCTTGGGGTCATCGTTGAGCAGCACGCCCGGATTGAGCAGTTTTTCCGGATCGAAGATGGCCTTGATCTCATGCATGATCCGATAGGCCTTGGGTCCCCATTCCGCCTCCACAAAGGCGGCAATCGCCCGCCCCGTGCCATGCTCGGCCTTGAGCGAGCCGCCATAGCGTACCGAAACCAGCTCGCTCAGCTCCCGGTTGAAGGTGTCGAACTTTTCGGCCGCGCCATCCTCCGCAAAATTGTCGCTCATCTGGAAGTGCAGGTTCCCCGCCAGGGCATGACCGAAGATGATTGCGTCCTCATAGCCATGGGCGTCGAGCAGGTTGCGCATGTCGACGACGAAATCGGCCAGCCGCTCGATCGGCGCCGCCACGTCCTCGGTGAGCATCGATGTGCCCTTGGGCCGCATGGCGCCGCCCGAGGTGAAGAAGCCCTTGCGGATATCCCAAAGAGCGTGGCTGCGATGCTCGTCGCGGCTGAGATCAATATGCGTCGCGCCATGGCGCCGCAGCAGATCCTCTGTCCTGGCGATTTCGGCGAGAAGCGTGGCTTCATCGGGCGCGGTGACGTCGATCAGCACGGCCGGAGAATTATCCGTCAGCCAGGGCAGGAGCGGGGCCATGGGCGGCAGGTGCTCCACCGTGGCCAGCGCCCGCCGCTCGATATATTCGGCCGCCGTGATGCCGGTCGTCACCTGCACCCCGCCATTGGCCATTTCGATAATGGCCCGACCGGCCGACTGCGGGTCGGGGAAGGGGATGAGCCCGGTCGCCTTGAACGGGTGCTCGGGCACGGTGTTGTAGGTCACCTCGGAAACAAAGCCGAGCGTGCCCTCCGAGCCCACCATGAGGTGGATGAGAATGTCGAGCGGGTCGTGATAGTCGACCAGCGCATTGAGCGAATAGCCCACCGTATTCTTGATCCGGTATTTGTGCCGGATCAGCGCCGTGAGCTCCGCATCGGCAGCAATCTCGTGGTGCAACCGGTGCAACTCATCGAGCATTCCGGCATGGGTTACCCGGAACGCGTCGCGGCTCTGCGCGTCACCGCTGTCGAGCATGGTGCCGTCGGTAAGCACGATCCGCAGGCGCGCCATGGTGTGATAGGTGTTCTGGGCCACCCCGCAGCACATGCCCGATG
>CAMLKN010000053.1 GCA_946480655.1 uncultured Devosia sp.
GGCTTGGCGCGATTGGTGGCGGGGGCGGCGATGGGGTCGTCGGGCCAGGGATGGCGCGGATAGCGGCCCTTCAAGTCCTTCTGCACATCCTTCCACGAGCCGCGCCAGAAGCCGGGCAGGTCGCGCGTGGTCTGGATGGGCCGATGGGCCGGGGAAAGCAGCACCAGCAGCAGCGGCAGCTTGCCATTGGCGACGGATGGGTGGCGGTCGAGGCCAAAGAGTTCCTGCACGCGCACTTCCAGCGCCGGGCCGTTTTCGGCTGCGTAGTCGATGGGCAGGTGGCTGCCCGAGGGGGCGTGGAAATGGCTAGGGAGGAGGCGATCGATCTCCTGCCGCCGCGCCCAGGGGAGGAGGGCGTCGAGGGCGGCGCCCAGATGTTCGGCCGTGATGGCGGCAAGGCGGGTTTCCCCGACGAGATGGGGGACAAGCCAGGCGGGGTCGGCCGCAAGGGCGGTGTCGGAAAGGTCGGGCCAGTCGTCGCCCAGGGTCTGGCGCAGGAAGGTGGCGCGGGCGCGCAGGGCCTTCTGGTCGCGGCTCCAGGGCAGGGTCTCGGGGCGTTTGAGGGCGGCCTCGGCCAGTAGTTTCGCGGCCGCTTCGAAATCGGTCACCGGGGCGGTGTCGTCTGCAAGGCGCAGGGCGTCGAGGCGGCGCTGGCGGCGGGCGCGGACGGACCCGGTGGCGGGATCGAAGGCAAGCGCGGTTTCGCTGGTGATGTGGCCGGCGAACAGGGTTTCGAGCTCGGACGGGTCGAGGGCGGCGGCCGAGCGGATGCGGCCCTGCGTGGCGCTGCCGGTGACGTCGGCGACGACGAGGAAAGGCGCGCCGGCCAGGGCATGGGTTTCATCGATCTGCGCCTGGCGGCCATTGGCGAGGCGGAAGCGGCCGCGCGGGCCGGCGGGCTGAGCGACGCGATCGGGGAAGGCGCGGGCGAGGTGGTGGCCGGGTGAAAGGGTTTCGCCGGAACTGCCCCCGGCCAGTTTCGCCCAGCGAGCGGCCATGGCGCGGGTATCCTCGGCGCGGCGGGAGCGATCGGCGCGGAAGCGCTCGAGGCGGCGACCGAGATCGGTATCGTCGCCGCCGAGGCCGCGTTCGCCGATCAGGACGGCCAGTTCCGCAGCGGTGCGCGCGTCGCCATCCTCGGCGCCGGCCACGACCATATGGGCGAGGCGGGGATGCAGCGGCAGCTTGGCCAGAGCCTTGCCGGCGGGCGTCAGCATGCCGGAAGCATCGATGGCGTCCAGGCGGGTGAGCAGGGCCTTGGCTTCGGCCCAAGCGGGGGCGGGTGGCGGATCAAGGAAGCGAAGGGCTTTGGGATCGGTGACGCCCCAGGCGGCGAGGTCGAGGAGGAGACCCGAGAGGTCGGCGGCCAGAATTTCGGGCGTGTCGTAGGGTTCGAGTGCGGCGGTCTGGCCGGCATTCCAGAGGCGGATGCAGACGCCGGGACTGGTGCGGCCGGCGCGGCCGCGACGCTGGTCGGCTCCGGCGCGGGAGACACGGGTGGTCGCCAGAGTGGTCATGCCGGTCGAGGGCTCGTAGACGGGGACGCGGCGGAAGCCGGAGTCGATGACCATGCGCACGCCTTCGATGGTCAAAGAGGTTTCGGCAATCGAGGTGGCGAGCACGACCTTGCGGCGGCCAGTGGGGGCCGGCTGGATGGCGGCATCCTGCTCGGCGGGTGAGAGCTGGCCATAGAGGGGCGCGAGATCGGTATCGGGTGGCAGACGGGTGGCGAGGCGCTCGGCGACACGGGTAATTTCGCCCTGGCCGGGCAGGAAGACGAGGACCGAGCCTTCATGCTCGCGCAGGGCGCGGAGGGTGGCGGAGGCGACCTGGTCTTCGAGGCGCTGGAGCGGATCGGGCTCGGCATGCAGGGTCTCGACGGGGAAAGTGCGGCCCGGGCTGTCGATGACGGGTGCATCATCGAGGAGGCGGGCCACAGCGGCGCCGTCGATGGTGGCGGACATGACCAGCAGCCGGAGGTCGGGCCGCAAAGCGCGGGCGTCGAGAGTGAGGGCAAGGCCCAGATCGGCATCAAGGCTGCGTTCGTGGAATTCGTCGAAGATGACGGCGGCGACGCCCGAGAGCTCCGGATCGTCGAGCAGCATCCTTGTATAGACGCCCTCGGTGACGACTTCGATGCGGGTCTTGGCGGAGACCTTGCTTTCCATGCGCACGCGATAACCGACGGTCTGGCCGACATCTTCTCCCAGCAGCCGTGACATCTGCCGCGCGGCGGCGCGGGCGGCGAGGCGCCTTGGCTCCAGCATGATGATGCGGCCGTCGCCGCGCCAGGGGGCGTCGAGCAGGGCCAGCGGCGCCCGCGTGGTCTTGCCGGCGCCGGGCTGGGCGACAAGCACGGCGGCCGAGCCCTGTTCCAGCGCCGCATGCAGGGCGGGCAGGGCGGCGTCGATCGGCAGAGGCGGCAGGTTCAGCGGCATGATCCGGCGATAGCCTTGTTAACTCGCGGCGGCAAGGGGCGGGCATTTCAGGACTTGTTCACCGCAGCCGTACTGGGGAGTTCTCGCAGGCGCAATAAGCGGTTAGGCTGCGCCACCATCGAACCGAGCTGGCCGGAGCCGCCCATGCAACTGACCCGTATCGCCAATGACCAGATCACTGTCGACGTGGCGGCGCTGGGCGCGGAAATGCAGTCGATCCAGACGCGTGACGGGCGGCACTGGCTCTGGCATGGCGACGCGACTTATTGGACCGGCCGCTCACCCATTCTCTTTCCCATCGTGGGCAGGGCGCCCAATGACACGGTGAGCGTGGACGGTGAGCGCTATCAGATGAGCCAGCACGGTTTTGCGCGGCGTAGCAATTTCGAACTGGTGGTGGAGGAAAGCGACCGCTGCGTCTATCGGCTTATGGCCTCTGAGGCGAGCCGGGCGATGTTTCCGTTCGACTTCCAACTCGATGTCGAGCATCGGGTCGAGGGGCGCGCGGTGGTCGTGAGCGCCGAGGTCACAAATCGCGACCATCGCGTCATGCCATTCGGCATCGGTTTTCACCCGGCGTTTGCGTGGCCGCTGCCGGGCGCGGCGAGTCAGGCCCATGTGATCGATCTCGATGAAGGCGGCGCGCCGGCTCTGCATCGGCTTTCGGGTGGACTGGTCGAGCCGGAGGCCCTGCCCTCGCCCTTTCATGAGGGGCGGCTGGAGCTGGATCATAGTTTCTTTGTCCATGATGCCATGCTGTTTCCCGAGGGGGCCGGCGCGGGCCTCGTCTATGGCCCGGCGCAGGGACCGAGCGTGCATTTCACCTGGGAGAACCTGCCCAATTTCGCGCTCTGGTCCAAGCCGGGGGCCGGCTTCATCTGCCTCGAACCCTGGCATGGCACGGCTGCGGAAGTGGGCGGCTCGGAGGAGCTTTCCCAGCGGCCCTATTCGGTGATGCTGGGGCCGGGAGCCACGGCGCATTTCGGCTTCAAGGCGGAGCTCAGGGGGTAGGTCAAGGACGCTGAACAAGGCTCCGCCGTCACCCCACCCTCAGTCCCTCCCCCTCAAGGGGAGGGAGGCGATGAACAGAGTGTCCGGATTATTCCGCTGCCCCGCGCTCTTCAGCGATCATGTCCGGGCCGTTGGGATCGCCGGGGGCGGTTTCGACGCCGAGGTCCGGGAAGGCGGCGATGCGCTGGCCGCGGAAATCGGTGCGCAGCACGATGAGGCCACGTTCTTCGAACCAGGTGAGAAGACGCCGGGCGCGGCTTGATGAATGGGTGCCATAGAGGCGCGCCAGGGTCGCGTCGGAGGGGCAGGGGGCGCCGGTCAGGGCCGCCTGGGCGATGACCAGGAAGACGCCCTGCACATCATCGGTGAGGGTTTCGGAGAGGGTGAGGGCCTGCTGCCAGCCGTCGGAGGCGGCAATCTCTTCGTCCGGCGCGACGCGGGCCACGGCCAGCAGGCGCTTGAAGGCCGGCAAAGCCGGCGGTTCGCCCGGCACGCGGCGAATGCGGCAGCGGACAAGAAAATCCTGATAGAGCTGGGCCGTCGTGCGGAAGCCGGCATCGGGATCGCTCATCAATTCGGACATGACGGCGGCGATCATGGCCTCGCGCTCCGCAGCGTCGATCTCGGGGAAGAGCGAAACCGGCGCTTCCGGCGCTTCGGCGCGGGCCTTGGCGCGGGCTTCCGCGACCTGGGCGAGGAGTTCGTTGGTCGAGGGGGGCGGGGGCGGCGGGGGCCGGCGCACCACGGGGCGGGCGAGTTCCTCGGGGTCCTGGGTGAAGATGAGATCAGCCGCATCGGCGGGCGCTTCGGGCAGGGGCGTCAGCTTGGGGCTGGTCGAGCGGGCCGAGGTTTCCACCGGGCCGATGGTGATAGGCAGAGGGCGGCGGGAAATGGCGGGGCCGAGGGCGACGAAATGGCCGCGGGCGAGGTCGCGGAACTGTTCGGCCTGGCGCCGGTCCATGCCGAGGAGATCGGCGGCGCGGGCCATGTCGATATCGAGGAAGGTGCGGCCCATGAGGAAGTTGCTGGCTTCGGCCGCGACGTTCTTGGCGAGCTTGGCGAGGCGCTGGGTGGCGATGACACCCGCCAGGCCCCGCTTGCGGCCGCGGCACATGAGATTGGTCATGGCGCCCAGCGAGAGTTTGCGGGCTTCATCCGAGACTTCGCCGGCGGCAGCGGGGGCGAAGAGCTGGGCCTCGTCGACGACGACGAGGACGGGATACCAGTAGTCGCGATCGGCATCGAACATGCCGCCGAGAAAGGCTGCGGCGGCGCGCATCTGCTGCTCGACATCGAGGCCCTCGAGGTTGAGGACGACCGAGACACGATGCTGGCGCACGCGTGCGGCGATGCGGGTCAGCTCTGCCTCGGTGCGTGTCGCATCGACCACGAGATGGCCATAACGATCTGAAAGCGTTACGAAATCGCCCTCGGGGTCGATGACGCATTGCTGCACCCAGGGGGCCGATTGCTCGAGCAGGCGGCGGAGCAGGTGCGACTTTCCGGACCCGGAATTGCCCTGGACCAGAAGGCGCGTGGCCAGCAATTCCTCAAGATCCATATGGGCGGCGCCGTCACTGCGGCTCTGTCCCATGTCGATGGCGACCTGCATCATCTCTCCGGCTGGATGCGTCACGTTTCCAGCGGAAGGCTGACGCACGGCATAGTTTGGTTGCCGAACGCTAGCACAAGGGCGACCCGATTCGGAAAGTCAGCGAGGGTTTTGCAGAGTTCTGTGGAAGGCCCCCTCACGCGGGCTTGCGGGCGATGAGGAAGACGGCGGCGCTGGGATTGGGGCGCCAGTCGTGCTCGATGACAAAGCCGGCGCGGGTCATGGCCTGGCGCAACTGGTCGTGGCTCATGACATTGAGGACCGGCAGCAGGCCCAGCGCCTGACCCAGCGGAGCGATGACGCCGAACCAGCGCATGCTGTCGCCGATGCAGGCGGTGCTGGAGACAAAGCGCCCGCCGGGCTTGAGGATATCGAAGACCTTGGCGATGACGGCGTCCCTGTCCTTGAGCAGGTGCAGGATGGAGAGGCCGAGCACCATGTCATAGCTGGCCGTCGGGATGGCCATGCTGGTGATGTCGCCTTGCTCGAAGCTGACATTGGAGATGCCGGCCCTGGCCGCCCTGTCGCGGGCCTTGTCCAGCATGCGGGCGGAGAAGTCTATGGCACGGACCGAGCGCACATGGGGTGCATGGGTGATGGCCGTGCCGCCGGTGCCACAGCCAAATTCGAAGATATCCATGTCGGGGGTGAAATGTGCCTGCGTGCGCGCCAGCTTGATGCGATAGGCCTCTTCGTCGGCAATGGGCTGGGCGGCGTATTTGTCGGCCAGCCTGTCCCAGAAGGCGTGCTGTTCAGCCATGGCGAGATCCTGCAGGGTCGATCACAAGTGCAAGTCTAGCCAAGCGCGCACGAAAACAAAATTGCAGAATTTGGCAGAAGACCTATACATAAGCGCATGAATGACAAGCCCCACACAATGCCGGACTGGAACCAGATGCGCGCCCTCTTGGCGACGGTTGAGGCCGGTTCGCTCTCGGCGGCGGCCAAGCGCCTGGGACTGACGCAGCCGACGCTGGGACGGCAGGTGGCGGCGCTGGAGGAGAGCCTGGGCCTCGCCATCTTCGAGCGGGTGGGACGGAGCCTGGTGCTGACGGAAGCCGGGCAGCAATTGGTCGCCGACCTCAAGGACATGGGCGCGGCGGCCCAACGGGTGGCGCTTTCGGCCGCAGCGCAATCGCAATCGGTAGAAGGCGTGGTGCGGATCACCACGGCGGACATCTATGCCGGTCATGTCCTGCCGCCGTTGATGGAACAGATCCGGCGCGAAGCGCCGGGGATCAGGCTGGAAGTGCTGGCGACTGGGTCGATCAGCGACCTGTTGCGGCGGGAGGCCGATATCGCCATCCGCCACGTGCGGCCGGACCAGGATGGCCTCATCGCCAAGCGCTGCAAGGATACCAAGGCGCATATCTATGGCACGCCGGACCTTCTGGAGCGGATGGGGCGGCCCACCACCGGCGAGGCGCTGGCGCGGGGGGTGTTTGTCGGCGCCATGCAGGGTAATGACGACTTCATCGCCCAAATGGTGGCTCGCGGCGTGCCGCTCAGCGCCGCCAATTTCCCCTTTGCCACGCAGAGCGGCATGACCGGCTGGGAATGGGTGCGCAAGGGTATGTGCCTGGGCGGCATGGTCGAGGCGGTGGCGAAGCTGACGCCGGAAGTCGTGGTGGCGGTTCCGCACATCGAGCCGATTTCGGTGCCGGTGTGGCTGGTCACGCATCGGGAATTGCATACGAGCCGCAGGATCCGGCTGGTGTTTGATATGCTGGTGGCGTTCTTCTCGTGAGATTGGGCACTGGGCAACGCCATCCACGGAGCCGCCCTCGGACTCGATCCGAGGGCCAGCATAGACATTTGCGCTGTTGGAAGTGGCCCTCGGGTCAGGCCCGAGGGCGGCGCTGTGTTTATGTCCCGCCTTGAGGACTACAAATCCCTGAGCAGCAAGGCCGGGCGGGTGGAGACGGCGCGCCAGATGGTCATGGCGCCGAGGATGGCGGTGATGGCGACGGCGATGGACAGGACGACGAGGATGATGTCGAGCCTGACCGTGAACTGAACGGCCAGCATGATGCCGCTGACGACGCGGCCGAGGCCGAGGCCGAGCGCAAAGGCGGGCAGGGCGGCAAGGATGGCCAGTAGCAGGTATTGCAAGGCGGCGGTGGCGATGAGCTCGCCGCGGGTGGCACCCAGGACCTTGGTGATGACGGCATCGGCCTCGCGCTGGCGGCGGCCGGTGGCGAGACTGCCGATGAGGACAAGAAGGCCATTGCCGACCGCAAGGCCGCCAACGAGGCTCGCCGCGAAGGAGAGCTGGCCGAGGGCGTCGGTCACCTGCTTGAGGGTATCGCCGACGGAGATGAAGCGGATGTCGGGCAGTTCGGAGGCCAGCAGGCGGGTGACGGCCTCTTCCTCTCCGGGTGCCGCGGTCACGGCGGCGAACAGCGTCGTGGGATAATTGTCGAGCACGCCGGGCGAGAAGGTGGCGAGGAAGTCGATGCCGCCCTGCCAGGAATAGTCGCGGAAGCTCGATATGGTCGCGGTGACCGGTTCGCCAAATATGGAGAAGGTCAGCGTGTCCCCCAGTTCGACGCCGAGGCCGTGGCGCAGGCTTTGATGCAGGCTCACGAGGGCCGGGCCGGTGTGGTCGGGGCTCCACCATTCCCCATCGGTGATGCGGGAAGTCGTGGGCATATGGGTGCGGAAGGTGAGCGGCACTTCGCCGGCAAGGAGGAAGGTGGCTTCCGGACCGCGGGTGACGAGATCTGCGGCGGGCGTGCCGTTCACGTCGACAAGGGCACCGCGCAGCATCGGGGTCGAAACGAAGCGGGTAAAGCCGTTGCCGCCAGCGGCCAGGGTTTCGAGCTGCACGACCTCGTCGGGGAAGAGATCGGACCCGACCAGGGTCGGCGCGTCGAAGGCGGAAGCGCCCAGGAATTCCTGCTGCAGGTTGGTCTGCATGACGAGGACGATGATCAGCATGGCCAGCGCCATGCCGGCCGAGACGGCGACGGTAGCGGCATTCTGCCCGGCGGCGGCGATATTGCGGATGGCGTGGCGCCAGATGCGCGGCCCGGTCTCGGGCAGGCGGGCAATGCCCATCTGCGCGAGGCGAATGAAGAGCTGGAACAGCACCGCGCCCACCGCACTGGCAAGGCCGAAGGCGGCGACCAAAGCCGGGTCGCCGGTCATGGCCCAGGCGAGAAGGAAGAAGGCGGCAATGGCGAGGACCAGCGGCAGTATCTGCCAGGAGAAGAGGAGGCCGCGCCAATCCACCGGGGGCGCGTCGAGGCCCTTGGAGCGGAAGAGGAGGACCGGCCGGATGGTCTGGGCCTGTTGCAGCGGCAGGTAGGCAAAGGCAAAGGCGGTGACGAGGCCCGTGCCGGCAGCAATGGCCAGGGGCTGGAGGTGGATGGCCGGGGCGAGGGGAATCCCCACCGCGGCGCCGATGGAGGGCAGGATGAACCAGGCGACGCTGGCGCCGGCGATGAGGCCAATGACCACGCCTACCAAAGCCAGCGCCGCGACCTGGGCGAGGAAATGGATGAAGACGCGCCCACGGCCGGCGCCGATGGAGCGCAGCACGGCGATAACGCCCGAACGCTCGGCAATATAGGCACGCATGCCGGTCCAGACGGAGACGCCGCCGATCAGCAGCGAGCCGAGGCCGACAATGACGAGGAAGCGCATGAAGAGATCGTAGTAGCGCACCATCTGGCCAAGCCCCTCGCGGGCCGACCGCACGGTCCAGCCTTTGCTGCCGAACTGCTCGATGGCGGAGGCGAGGCCCGCCTCGATATTGCGGTCGGTGAGGAGGAGCTTGTAACGATACCAGGTGCCGAGGCCTGGGAGCGGCGAGGTACGGTCGCTGACGACGCCGAAGCCGTCGGCGGTGATCAGGGTCGGCAGGCCGAGGCGGAAGCCACGCACCGGGCCGTCCGGCAGCTGGGTTAGGGTGCCGCGTACGGTAAATTCGGTGCCGCCCAGGCTGAAACCGTCGCCAATGCCGATGCCGAGCTGGTCGAGCATGATGCCATCGACCAGGGCGCCGGGCCGGTCAAACTCATCGGGCGCCAGCAGGGTGGCGAGATCGGTGCCGGGCGCGACTTGCGGGCTGCCGACGGTTCCGAGCAGGGGATAGCCATCGCCCACGGCGCTGACATCGGCAAAGGCCTGATCGGTGAAGGTTTCGGCGCGCAGATTGGTGTCGATGGTGGAGACGAGCTGGCCCATGGCCTGCATGGCGGCCAGTTCCTCGGGCGTGGCGAGGCGGTCGGCGCGCGAGAGCTCGATATCGCCGCCCATGATCTCGGCGGCACCTACTTCGACGGCGCGGGTAATGCTGGTGCCGACGGAATTGACGCCAGCGATGAGCGCGGTGCCGACGGCGAGGCAGACGACCAGGAGCAGGAAGCGCCGCAGGTCGCCCCGCATGTCCAGAAGGCCGATGCGGATGGCAGGCCAGAACGAGCGCATCTAGCGGGCGACCTTCATCTTGGGACGCGTGGTCTCGGTCAACTGTCCCTGGGTCATGGTGAAGACGCGGTCGGCGCGATCGGCCAAAGCCGGGTCGTGGGTGATGAGCACGACAGCGGTATTGTTGCGGCGGGCCAGGTCGAACATCAGGTCCACGACGATGGCGCCGGTCTTCTGGTCGAGGTTGCCGGTGGGTTCGTCGGCCAGCAGCAAGGGCAGGTTGGCAACGGTGGCGCGGGCAAGGCCGACGCGCTGCTGCTCACCGCCGGAAAGGGCGGTGGGCCGATGGTCGAGCCGGTTGCCGAGGCCAACGGCGGCCAATGCGGCGGCGGCCTGTTCTCGAATGGCGGCGCGCGACAGGCCGGGCTCGGCGATTTCGAGCGCGAGGCCGACATTGTCGAGCGCCGTCAGCGAGGGAATGAGGTGGAAGGACTGGAAGACGATGCCCAGCGTGTGGCGGCGGAAGCGCGCCAGTTCGTCCTCGTTCATGGTGCCCAGTTCGCTGCCATTGACATGGACCGTGCCGCCCGTGGCCTTTTCGAGGCCGGCCAAGAGCATCAGCAGCGAGGTCTTGCCGCTGCCCGAGGGGCCGACAATGGCGACCACTTCGGCCGGGGCGACCTGGAGGGAGACCTTGCGCAGGATGTGCAGGGGTTTGCCGGCGATCTCAAGGCTGTAGTCGACATCGCGCGCATCAATGATCGGTCCGGACGTCATGACCGCTTATTCCCCCCTCAAATGCCAGCCGGCACACTTGCGCCTTTGCGGGCTTGTTTGCCCAATAGTGGGCGGTGATTCGTCACAATACCGTCAACCGCTGCATGAATTTATTAGCAGCGGTGGTATAGTGTTGGCACAAAAATACGGCGGGCGCCCACAGAAGGGGGATAATGTGAAGAACTGGCTGCGGGCCGCATTGGTCACAATGGCACTTGCGACACCGATGGTGATTCCGACTTCCGTCCAGGCCAGCGCCGGCGAACTCGACCTGCTCACCTCATATATCGGGGACTGGCGCGGCGAAGGCGCGCTTGTGGGTGGAGACGAGCCCGAGCCGTTCCGCTGCCGCCTGGGGGTGTCGCAGGGCAACCAGCTCAAGATCAACTATACCGGCCGTTGCACGCTGGTGAATGCCACCCTCTCGATTTCGGGCACCATTGCCTACAACAATGCCGAGCGCCGCTTCGAGGCGGCCATGAGCTCCAATGCCGGCTATACGGGCCTGGCCATAGGCCGGCAGTCGGGCGACCGGATCAGCTTCGACCTCAGGGAGCAGGCCAAGGACCGGGCCGGCAGCGACGTGCGCATCGGCGCCCGCATCCTGCTCGTGGGCGACAGCATCACCGTCGATTTCGAGGTCGAATTCAACAATTCGGGCGAAGTGCTGACGGCGACGGTGCCATTCAGCCGGTAGGGAGTTTCTCCGCAGGCGCTGATATTCCACCCGACCTGCGCTAGGGCCTTGCGGCCCAGCTTCGGTACCAGCCATTCGCGCGTAGCGCTGATGGCCTTCTTGACTGATGCGGCTCCGCTGGAGCCGCACCTTCGCTGAGCGAACCGTCTGCGAAGCCCCACAAGGGGGAGGGAGACGATGAACACTGGGGCCGGGACCTGTGCCTCCCTCCCCTTGATGGGCAGGGAATGAGGGTGGGGTGACTGCTCGAGTCTGCTCTGCCCTAGAGCTTCACCAGTGTCTTCACGTCGACCGGCAGGCCCGTGGCAAAGCTCTTGTTGGCGGCGATGCCGGTGAGGATGGAGAGGGCGCCGTCGCGGTGGTTGGCGCCGTAGCCGGGGCGCGGCGTGGCGTTGCCGAAGATTTCTTCGAGCATGATCTTGTCGCCGCCGCCATGGCCGCCTTCGCCATGCTTGACCGGAACGACGCGCGGCTCGCCATGCAGCGGGAAGTGGTAGAGTTTTACGCCCTTGGCAGCGCCTTCGGTTTCCGAGCCGGCGCCGGCATTGATGTAGGAATTTTCGTGCACGGTGAGCTCGAGCCGGCCGCCCGTGCCGTTGATGGCGACGTTGAAGCCTTCCCAGGGGGCGTAGGCGTAGAGCGAATAGGTCATCACCGCCCTGTTGCGATAGCGGACGATGACATTCATCGTGTCCTCGATGGAAATGCCGTCGCCGAAGACGTTCTGATCGCGCTGGTAGCCGTCTTCCTTCTCGGCATCCCAGTAGAGACCCTTCTGGACGGGGTTCGAGGTGAGGTCGATGGCGAAGGGATCGTCCTTGGCGGCCTCGACGCCGGTGGTGCGGGTATAGGGGGTGTAGACACCACGTTCCTCCGCATTGGCGCGGCCGTAGAACTTGAGATCGCCCATGCCGAAGACCGTGTCGGGCTCGGTGCCGAGCCAGAAATTGACCAGGTCGAAGTGGTGGGTCGACTTGTGGACCATGAGGCCGCCGGAATTGCGCTTGTCGCGGTGCCAGCGGCGGAAATAGTCGGCGCCGTGGCGGGTAT
>CAMLKN010000054.1 GCA_946480655.1 uncultured Devosia sp.
GGCTGTTGACCCCGCACCCCGCATTTGCTTGAAGTCTGCCAATCTGTTTTCCGACCCGCCAAGGTGATCGCCTGGCGGGTCGCTGCTGTTCGCGAGTGACGTGATGCTTGAAAAGACCTATGAACCCGCCGCCGTCGAGAGCCGCATCTATGATGCTTGGCTCGACGCCAATGCCTTTGCGGCCGGAGCAGGGGCCAAACCTGGCGCGGAGACGTTCACGATCGTCATCCCGCCGCCCAACGTCACCGGTTCGCTCCATATCGGCCACGCTCTCAACAACACCATCCAGGACATTTTGGTCCGCTTCAACCGCATGCTGAAGAAGGATGTCCTCTGGCAGCCCGGCACGGACCATGCCGGCATAGCGACGCAGATGATCGTCGAACGTCAGCTCGCCGAAAAGCAGATGGATCGCCGCACCATGGGTCGTGAGGCTTTCATCGATCGCGTCTGGGAATGGAAGGCCGAAAGTGGCGGCACGATCATGAATCAATTGAAGCGCCTTGGCGCTTCCGCTGATTTCTCGCGCGAGCGCTTCACCATGGGTGACCGTGGCCAGCCGGATGACCAGATGGTCCGCGCCGTCACCAAGGTCTTCGTGGAACTGCACAAGCGCGGCCTGATCTATCGCGATAAGCGCCTGGTGAACTGGCATCCAGGCCTGGAAACCGCGATCTCGGACCTCGAAGTCGAGAACATCGAGGTCAAGGGCCACATGTGGCACCTGCGCTATCCGCTGGCCGATGGCGTAACCTACCAATTCCCCGTCAAGGACGAAGAGGGCAACGTCACGGGTCACGAGACCCGCGACTACATCATCGTCGCCACTACGCGTCCCGAGACCATGTTGGGCGACGTCGCCGTCGCCGTGCATCCGGAGGATGAGCGCTATTCCGGCCTTGTCGGCAAGTTCATTGAACTGCCGCTTGTCGGCCGCCGCATTCCTGTGGTTGCCGACGAATATGCGGACCCAACTCTGGGCACTGGCGCGGTGAAGATCACGCCGGCGCATGACTTCAACGACTTCGAAGTTGGGGCCCGAGCCGGCGTGGAGCCGATCAACGTCTTCACGACGCGCGGCGCCATCATCGATGCCGATTTTGTTCCCGCAAAGTATCGCGGGATGGATCGCTTCGAAGCCCGCAAGGCCATCGTCGCCGATCTCACCGCCATGGCCGAGGAGAACCCGACGCGCGGGCTCGACCATATCGAAGACAAGAAGATCATGGTGCCGCATGACGAGAAGAGCAAACTCGTCGTCATCGAGCCGTTCCTCACCGACCAGTGGTGGGTCAAGGCCGACGTGCTGGCTCAGCCGGCTTTGGCTTCGGTGCGCGAAGGCCGCACGAAGTTCGTGCCCCAACAATACGAAAACACCTATTTCGCCTGGCTCGAAAACATCAAGCCCTGGTGCATTTCGCGCCAGCTCTGGTGGGGTCACCAGATCCCGGCTTGGTATGGCCCCGACAATGAGGCCTTTGTCGCCTACGACGAGGCCGAGGCCCGCGCCGCCGCCGAGAAGCACTATGGCAGGCCGGTCGAGCTGACCCGCGACCCCGACGTCCTCGACACCTGGTTCTCCTCCGCCCTCTGGCCGTTCTCGACACTGGGCTGGCCGGACGACACGCCGGAGCTCAAGCGCTACTACCCGACCGACGTCCTCGTCACCGGGTTCGACATCATCTTCTTCTGGGTCGCCCGCATGATGATGATGGGGCTCGAATTCCTCGACAAGGAGCCGTTCCACACCGTCTACATGCATGCCCTGGTCCGCGACGAGAAGGGCCAGAAGATGAGCAAGACCAAGGGCAACGTCATCGATCCGCTGAAGCTGGTCGACGAATACGGCGCCGATGCCACCCGCTTTACCCTGGCTGCCATGGCCGCTCAGGGCCGCGACCTGAAGCTCGCAATCTCGCGCGTCGAGGGCTACCGCAACTTTGTCACCAAGCTCTGGAACGCCGCCCGCTTCCTGGAGATGAATGAGTGCCGCCGCGTCGAGGGCTATGATCCCAAGGCGAACACGCTGCCGCTCAATCGCTGGATTGTCGGCGCCACCGCCCGCGCGCTCCAGTCGGTTCGCACGGGCATCGAGGACTACAAGTTCAACGAGGCCGCCAACGATGCCTATGACTTCGTCTGGGGCACGTTCTGCGACTGGTATGTGGAATTTGCCAAGCCGGTGTTCATGGGAGAGGATGAGGCCGCCAAGGCCGAAACTCGCGCCACCGCGGCTTGGGCGCTCGACCAGATCCTCGTGATGCTGCACCCCATGATGCCCTTCGTCACCGAGGAGCTCTGGGCCGAAACCGGCAAGTTCGGTCCGGCCCGGAAGGAAATGCTGATCACGACCGAATGGCCGAACCTGTCGGGTCTGGAAGATGCCGCCGCCGATGCGGAGCTGGCCTGGCTGATCGACGTTATCTCCAATATCCGTTCGGTTCGCGCTGAAATGAACGTGCCGGCCAGCGCCAAGCTGCAATTGGTGGTCACCGGGGCAGGGGAGGAAACGCTTCGCCGCCTCGTCGCCGGAACCTCGCTGATTTCCCGGCTCGCACGCCTTGAGGAGATTTCGCCGCGGAACGATGTGCCGGGCGAATCCGCTCAGTTTGTCGTGGGCGACGCCACCTTCGCACTGCCGCTGGCCGGCGTCATCGACTTAGCCGCGGAAAAGACCCGCCTCGAAAAGGAAGTGGGCAAGCTGGACGGCGAAATCGCCCAGGTCGACAAGAAACTGGGTAATGAGCAATTCGTTTCCAAGGCGCCCGAAGAGGTGATCGAGGAACAGAAGTCCCGACGCGAGGCTGCTGCCGAACGTCGGCAGAAAATCCTGGAAGCCCTCAAACGCCTGAGCTGAACGCCATGACCGATACCGCCAAGCCCCCTCATCCACGTGCCGTCAGCAATGGCCTCGTTGGGGGCGGAGCGGTGCTCCTGTTCAACGGCAAGGGCGGCATGAAGCGCCATGAGCCCGGCGAACAGATCGTCGTACCGCGCGGCGGGTTCAAGCTGGTGGTTGGCAATTCCAAGGCGCCAGAATTCAAGCTCTGGCTCAAGAGTGAGCTGGGGGAGTTCAATTCGGGCCTCGTGACCGCGCCCACCTCCCGCAGCCGTTGCAGCGTCCTCGATGACCGTGCTCTGGTCATCCTGCGGGTCGTCCGTCCCGGTGCGGAGCCGCACGATGTCGGACGTCAGTTCCTCACCATCTGGATCGAGAGAAGCCGCGTCATCATTGCGTCCGAGCTCAACATTCTGGATTTTCTGGGCCTCGCAAAGGTCGAGCAGGCCGAATACGCTCCAACGACGCCTGCCGATCTCATCGCCCGCCTAGCCCTGCGCGCCACGGACCGGCTGGAGCCGCTGATCGAGATGCTGGGCGATCGCCTCGACGAAGTTGAGGAGGCCCTAATCACCCAGCGCACGGAGAAGGCGCAGGACAATCTCGAACAGCTGCGCCGCACGCTGATCAGCTTCCGCCGCCTCGTCTGGCCGCAGCGCGACGCCCTCTCCACGCTGGAAGTGGAAGACCTTTCCTTCTTTTCCGACCGCGACCGTCTGCGCCTGCGCGAGGCTGCCATGCGCACGGCCCGCATTGGCGACGAGCTTCAGGCCCTCTCCGAGCGCGCCGTGCTGGTGCACGAAGAAATCATCGACGACCGTGCCGAGCAGATGAACAAGGCCATGCTGGTTCTGGCCGCTGTTACGGTCATCTTCTCCCCGCTGACCCTTCTCACCGGCCTCTTGGGCATGAATGTCTCGGGTATTCCCTTTGCCGAGAACGGCGCCGCCTTCTGGGTCGTGTGTGGTGCCGTGCTTGCCTTGGGACTGGCCACTCTCTGGCTTATGCGGCGGCGGCGCTGGCTCTAGCACCGCCGCCTGCGCTCAGATCCTCGCCTGTGTCGTATGCAACCCCGCATAGACACCTTCTCTCGCCATCAACTGATCATGCGTGCCTTCCTCGACAATCCCCTGCCGCGTCAGCACCAGGATGCGGTCGGCGTGCCGCACCGTCGACAGTCGATGCGCAATTACCAGGGTTGTGCGGCCCTTTGAAAGTCCCAGCAGGGCCTGTTGCACGGCCCTTTCGCTTTCATTGTCGAGCGCGCTGGTTGCCTCGTCGAAGATCAGGATGGGCGGGTCCTTGAGAAAGGCCCTTGCGATGGTCAGGCGCTGCTTTTGTCCACCCGAAAGCTTCACCCCGCGCTGACCGATATCGGTCTCGTAGCCTTGCGGCAGGGCCATGATGAAATCATGCGCATTCGCTGATTGCGCCGCCGCGACAACATCCGCCTCCGAGGCATCCGGGCGCCCATAGAGCAGGTTCTCTCGCACAGAGCCGCTGAACAGGTAGATATCCTGCTGCACCACGCCGACACTGCGCCGCAGCGACGCCAGCGTGACATCGCGCACATCGCGGCCATCAATGCCGACGCTGCCTTCAAGCACATCGTAAAAGCGCGGGATGAGGCTGCAGAGCGTACTTTTGCCAACCCCGGATGGCCCCACCAGAGCCACGAACTCGCCCTGGGCTATGCTCAGCGAGACATTTTCGAGGACCCTGTGTCCATCCGCATCATAGCCAAAGGTCACGTCCCTGAAGGTGATGTTGCCCTTGATCGACCCCAAGGCAACTGCGCCAGGTCGGTCGGTGATCTCCGCCCGTTCCTCCAGCAGTTCCATGGCGCGCACAAAACCCGTGGAGCCCTCCTGCCAGAGCCGGATGAAATTGTCGAAGCGCTTGATAGGATCGAGCAACACCCCCACGCAAAGCAACAGCGTCAGCATGTCGGCCGGCGTCAGGTCGGTCGTCAGGATGCGAATGGCGCCGCCGACTATGACCACTATGGTGATCATCTGCCCGAACCCCTCCATACCGCTCCAGAGCAGCGCCTCGCTGCGGTATCCATCCTTGCGGCTTTTCAGGAAGTGGTGGTTCTCGCGCGCGAACCGGCGAATTTCGTCGCTCTCATTTGCGAAGGACTGCACCACCCGAATGCCGCCCAGCGCCTCCTCCACCCGCTCGTTGATGGCCGCGATCCTTTCCTTGGTCGATCGAAGCGCAACATTCATCCGTCTGTTGAAATAAATCGCGTAACCAGCTGCAAACGGGAGAAGAAGCGTAATGGCCAAGGCAATCTTTGGATCGATATAGGCAAGTACCGCCATAGCCCCTCCGAACTTGAGTACGCTGATGGCCAGGTCCTCGGGGCCATGGTGGAACAACTCTCCCAGCCACAGCGAGTCATGGGTGATCCGGCTCATCAACTGCCCGGTGCGATGCCGGTCGTAGTAGCCAAAACTGAGTTTCTGGCAGTGCTCGAACAGTTCCTGCCGCACCTGGGCCTCGATCTTGGCTCCCATGGCATGGCCCTGGTAGTCGACGAAATAGGTCGCCACCGCCTGAAGGATGAAAACGCCGACCATGGCAGCGCCCAAGGCCAGAAGCTGTCCCATCGCGTCTGGCGCCGTGCGCAATTCGGGCAGGCGTCCGACGATATGATTGGCCAGAAGCGGCAGCGCGATGGCAGTGCCCGCAACGAGGACTGCGGACGCCAGCACGGCCGCTAGCAGTGCCAGATGCGGCCGGTAGTATCCGACAAACCGGCGCGTTCTGGCCCGCATCATGGCGCGTGCGTCGGCGTCGTCGGATCGAGTGCGAAAGAAAAGTCGGGAGAGGAGGCTAGGGCGTTTGACGCGCTGCTCCTGTGTGGAAGCATGAAGAGACATGAACCAGTCTGTCCTGATGGAGGGAAGGGGTCTTCAGAGCGGACAGAAAGGCTTTCATCTCGAACTCCCGATTTGGGTTGCCACGGAACTATGCGTGCCGGACTTGCCCAAGGCAACACGGTCTATGTGACGATTCCGCAACAAAGGAATCGATTCGATCAGGCCTGGCAGGCCATCAACGTTTTGGCGATGTTTCCCGCCACAATCTGACCCTAAAGCAGGTTGCATGACATTCGGGGGCGGGTGTCGGGCCGCAAGACTGTCCACCGCTGGCGTGGGCAATCCGGCCAATCCCGTTCCTTGATGCGAGACTGACCTGGTGGTGCGAACTGCCTGTAAATGGTGACGATGAGCGCTCTTTTGCCGATCGCGATTGCTGTTGTTCCGGCCTCAGCCACTTTGGGTGGCGCGATGTCGGCACATCCTTGTGATGAGTTGGGCTGAATGCGGTCACAAAGCGCGTTTACGAAGTCTTCAGACTTTGCTTTGTCCGGCTGCCTCATCCGGGCAATATCATTCGTGAACAAGGGCCGGTCACCGGCCGCACCGACAAGGCCGGTTCTCCCGGTATCGATCGGAATACCCGCCCACGACCCCGTGGGCGAAAGGAGTAACATGCGCATTTTTGGGACCAGTTCCCTTGCCTGCGCTGCGTCCGGACTGGTTTTGGCTCTTGCGTGGGCCGCGCCGGCTCATGCACAGACTGCGGCCGATGCCGCGCTTGATTTTGCCCGCACCCTCGATGGCACGGGCTCCTTCGTGTCCAGCGACACCTATCTGTCTGCCCTCGAAAGCGACGCTGCCGCTGGTCGGCCGCTGGCGCTCTGGCAATTGGGCACCATGTATGAAACGGGCGAAGGGGTCGACAAGGACCCGGTCAAGGCCTTTGGCTATTTCGCCCAGATCGCCAATCAGCATGCGGACACGGCTCCGCGTGGCCTGGAGGCCGACATTGTCGCGAGCTCCTTCGTGAAGCTCGGAGACTATTTCCGTATTGGCGTGCCCGAAGCAGGCGTGAGCCAGAACCCCGCCGAATACCATCGCATGCTGATGCATGCCGCGACCTATTTTGGCGACGCCGAGGCCCAGTATCGCATCGGCATGCTCTACCAGTCCGACGAGGAGCTGGGTGTCAGCCCCATGCTCAGTGCGCGCTGGCTGCAATCGGCCGCCCACAAGGGGCACTGCCTTGCCCAGGCCCAGCTCGGCAGCCTGCTTTTCAATGGCATGGAGAGTTACGAACCGCGTCCGGCAGAAGGCCTGATGTGGCTCAACTTCGCCCAGACGACCTGCCTGGGCACGAGCGACGTTGCCGTGGCTGCTGAACTGCTTAACAGCGCCATGTCCGTCGCCACTCCTGAAGTGCGCGCATCCGCCATGGAATTGGCCACCTCGGGTGTGGTCATCGGCGCCGAGTTCTAGGTTCTGGGCAGATCCGGCACGATCGGGAGACCGATCGTCGGTCGCCCGGAGGTGGCGGATTGCCCTAGAAGCTGAACGCGCCCTCCACCGGCACGTGGTCGCTGGGCTTGTCCCAGCCGCGCACGTCCTTATGCACCACCACATCGTCGAGTCGGTCTGCCGCTTGTGGCGACAGCATCAGGTGGTCGATGCGAATGCCGGCATTGCGCCGCCACGCGCCCGCCTGAAAATCCCAGAATGTATAGGCCGCCTCCGAAGTGATCGCCCGCAAGGCATCGGTCATGCCCAGGTTGCGTAGGATACGGAACTTTTCCAGGCTTTCCGGGCGATAGAGGGCGTCGCCCCACCAAGCGTCGGGATCATGGGCGTCGATCGGCGCCGGGATCAGGTTGAAATCGCCCATCAGGATGAAGGGCTCTTCCAGGGCCAGCCGCTCTTCAACAAACGAGTTCAACCGGTCCATCCAGGCCAGCTTGTAGGGGAATTTCTCCGTGTCTACCGGGTTCCCGTTGGGCAAGTAGATGTTGCACACCCGCACTACGCCGCCGTCGACCGAAAATACCCCTTCGATCAGCCGCGCCTGCTCGTCTTCCGCATTGCCCGGCAGGCCACGATGAACTTCGTCGAAGGGGAGTTTGGAGAGCAGCGCCACCCCGTTCCAGCTTTTCTGGCCATGGGTCTCGACATTGTAGCCCAGCGCTTCGATCTCGGCCCGCGGGAAGCCCTCGTCGACCGTCTTGATTTCCTGCAGGCCCACAATGTCCGGCTTCTCTTCCTCAAGCCAGCGCACGAGCAGTTCCAGCCGGGCCTTGATGCCGTTGATATTCCAGGTGGCGATGCGCAGTGCCATGGGCTTGTCCTCAGACGGTGTCGGCGTGCACGGCCTGCCGCAAGGCGCGCGGATAGGCCAGTTCCCCACCATAGAATGCGGTATTGCTCAGGGAAACCGAGCATATCCCGGTTGCAGGATCAATCGACCAGACGTGACCATAGATGCCGCCCCAGTTATTGGCGCCGGCCGGGAGGGTCAGGTTGGCCCGAACGGGATCGACGACATAGCTGCCAAGCAGGCTGAATCCCTGACCGGGATCGCGCTCGAACGTCATCTGGTTCTGCAGGGCCATGCGCGCCGTCTCCGGCTTCAGGATTGGCCCCCCGTCCTGGACCATCGCGATGAGGAAGCGCATGAAGTCCGGCGCCGTCATCGCCATGCCCCCGCCGCCGGATTGGAACGCCTTCTCGTTGAAAATACGGCTGGGCGAAAAGGTCGTGACGCCACCCCATGGATTGGGGGCGGGATGCGGATCGGACATGCGCACCGGCTCGGTCTCGCCATCGGCATAGGGCGTGGCCAGCCGCGTGCGGTCCGAGACACTGAAGCCTGCATCCCGCATGCCGAGCGGAACGGTCACATACTGCGCAACCGCTTCGGAGAGCTTGCCGCCATGGACCTTCGCAACGACCCCGCCGAGAACGTCGATGGCCATCGAATAGAGCCAGGATGTGCCAGGCCGATAGGCAAGCGGCTGTTCGGCCACCAATTGCAGCACCTCGTCGAGCCCCAATTCGGTATTGGTGAGGCCAGCGCTGATGCGCGGATCATTGGAATAGTCGTAGGTGAGCCCCGCGGTGTGGGTCAGCAATTGCTTGAGCGTAATGACCGGCTCGGTACCATCCGCGAGGCGCGGCCGGAAGTAGGGCAGATAAGCGGTAACAGGATCCTCGATGCTTAACAGCCCGCGGTCTGACATGGCCAGGATCGTTGCGGCAACCAGTGGCTTGGTCAGGGAGGCGGCGCGGAAGATCGTATCTTCCGTCATCGGAGTGCCTGACTCACGATCCGCCAGCCCAGCCGCACGCCGGTAAACGATCTCGTCGCCCTGCGCGACCATGACCACGACGCCGACGAATCCCTTGTCGGAAAGACCCTTGTCTATGACGGCGTCGATGGCTTTGGAATTGACCATGATTGTTCCTCCCATGGCCTCTATGTGCCGGGTAGGCCTCAATTAAGCAACCATGGAGTGGCGGTCAGACCGCGAAGCTGGTGCCACAGCCGCAGGACGCCACGGCATTGGGGTTCTTGATCTGGAACGATTGTCCGATCAGGTCATCGACGAAGTCGATCTCGGACCCACCCATGAACTCCAGGCTGAGCGAATCGATCAGCACGGTCGCATCGCCCTTCTGCAGCACCAGGTCGTCTGCATTGGGTTCTTCCTGTACGAGATTGTACTCGTATTGAAAGCCCGAACAGCCGCCCCCGGCTACTGAAATGCGCAGCACGGTTCCCGGCGCTTCCTTGGAGAGGATGCGCGACACACGCTTGGCGGCGCGGTCCGAAAGGGTTACGGCAGGAGTGTCGGCAATGGCGGCGTCGGTCATGGGTAATCCCGGAGCGGTCGTAATGTCATAACGCTGTCGCTAAGATAGGCGCTCTAGGCGTCGATGCAAAGGCCCGGACAACAGATGAGCGAGACTGCCCCCTATGCCACCAGATCCGCCCAGTCGCTGGGGCGGCTCTTTGGCACCGGGCCCAGTCCCACTCGGTCGGAGTTCCAACGGGACCGCGACCGCATCATCCATTCCACCGCCTTCCGGCGTCTCCAGCACAAGACGCAGGTGTTTCTCGCCCATGAAGGCCGGCATTTTCGCAACCGGCTAACCCACACTCTGGAAGTCAGTCAAATCGCACGCTCCATCGCCCGGGCTCTGCGCCTGGACGAGGATCTGGCGGAAGCCGTTGCCCTCAGTCACGATCTAGGTCACACGCCCTTCGGCCATGCCGGCGAGCGGGCCCTGCATCGCGCCATGGCGCACTACGGTGGGTTCGATCACAACATCCAGGCCCTGCGGGTCGTGACCCTGCTCGAAAACCGCTATGCCGAGCATGACGGTCTCAATCTGACCTGGGAAACGCTGGAGGGAATCCTCAAGCACAATGGCCCGCTCGTCGACCGCAGCGGCAGCCCCGTTGGCCGGTATGCCGAGGAAGGTCTGCCCTCGGGCATCGACGTCATTCCCGTCCCGGCCGATCTACGCCTTGATACATTCGCCAGTCTCGAGGCACAGGTCGCTGCCGTGGCCGACGATATTGCCTATAACGCCCACGACATCGACGATGCCCTCAGGGCCGGCCTCGTGACTCTCGACGATTTCGTTGGCGTGCCGATGGCAGGACCCATCGTAGCCGAGGTCCAGGCGCGATATCCGGCAATAGCCGACAAACGCAAGGCACATGAGGTCCAGCGCCGGATGATCACCGGAGCCGTCGAGGACGTTATCAGTACCAGCGCTGCACGTCTCGCCGCTTCGGGCGTCAGCAGTCCCGAGGACGTGCGCCTCGCCGGTCAGCCTCTCGTTACCTTTTCTGCCGAAGCGGCCGAGGCCGAAAAGGGGCTGAAATCCTTCCTCTTCACCCGAGTTTACCGCCACGAGACCGTCATGGTGCCCGTGCGCGAAAGCGAGGCCGTGGTGGAGCGGCTCTTTGGCGCCTACATGACCAATCCCGACATGCCCGGTCGCTGGGGCGAAGCGGGCAGGGCGGTCGACGGGTCGGCGCGAGCTCGCATCGTGGCAGACTTCATTGCCGGCATGACCGATCCCTATGCCCTCGACGAATACCAGCGCCTGTTTGACGCTCGCCCGGATTTCCGTTAGTCCGGCGCCACCAATCCCATAGGTTCGTCATGGATATTTTCGCCCTTTTCACCACCCGGGTCACCGAGGCCCTGCGTGCCGACTACCCCGCGCTCGATGCCGAGCTGCTTGCGCGCGTCGTGGTGGAGCCTCCGCGCGATCCTGCCCATGGCGACCTTTCCACCAATGCGGCAATGGTCGTCGCCAAGCCCCTTGGCAAGAATCCGCGTGAAGTGGCCGCCGCATTGGTCGAGCGCTTCAAGTCCGCGCCTGATGTGACTTCGGTCGAAGTCGCCGGCCCGGGCTTCATCAATTTCCGCCTCTCCGACGCCATCTGGCATCAGGTGCTCAAGGCCGTCGGCGCCCAGGGGGCGAACTATGGCCGTTCCGACCTTGGCAAGGGCGAGCGGGTCAACGTCGAATATGTGTCTGCCAATCCAACCGGTCCCATGCATGTGGGCCATACGCGTGGCGCCGTCTTCGGCGATGCGCTGGCCTCGCTCATGGCCTGGTCCGGCTATGACGTGACTCGCGAATACTACATCAACGACACCGGCGGCCAGACCGTCATCCTCGGCCAATCGGCGCTCTTGCGCTACCGCGAGGCTCTGGGCGAAAGCATCGAGATCCCGTCGGGCTTCTATCCGGGCGATTACCTCATTC
>CAMLKN010000055.1 GCA_946480655.1 uncultured Devosia sp.
CACTGAATGCCCTCCTTGGTAACAAATCGTAACTGAGGCGATATATGTGCCTGTCGCGAAATACCTCAAGAAGGCACTTTGATGTCAGGTGGCGACACACGGGTGCCCCGGTCACACCGGTGTAAGTGTAGGAAAATTAAGCTTTTCTGGGCTTGGGGCCTCTCGCCCCCTCGCCCTGGCGAGCATTCGCAATGCTGGGCTGACGGACTGTTCGCTGGCGCTCAACAATGCCCCCCCGTCCTCCCGGGCGGATTGGAGGCGAAGTGTATCTCTGCCGCGACTCGCGGGACGCTTGCAGGCTCCGCTTGACGCCGCTCTTGCGGAGTCCTACGCCAATGCTGAAGGGGCGTGGAGGGATAAATGAACCTTGCAAGACTGACTATTGCCGTGGCGTTGTTGGCAACCGGCATAACATCGGCCACGGCGCTTGATCGCCGTGTTCGGATCAACAACTACACATCCTACGACATCATCGAATTCTACGCGTCACACCGGGACGCCACCAGCTGGCAGGAAGACATCCTCGGGCGGGATATTCTTCCAGCGGGCAGCAGCGTCATGATCAATATCGATGATGGTACCGGCTATTGCGTCTTCGATTTCCGGGCGGTCTTCGAAGACGGTGAAGTGCTCGAGAAGTTCGGCAACAATGTCTGTGAACTGGCCGAGTTCAACTACACCGAATAGCCCGGAATGGGGCGCCTTGGGCGCCCCTATTTCGCTTCGAGCACCGCTCGATAGGCTTTGACCGCTTCGGCAAAGCCCATCAGCAGCGCGTCTGCGGTAATCCCGTGACCAATCGACACTTCAGCGACGCCCGGCACGGCCGCCTGAAAAGCCGGGAGATTGGCAAGGGTCAGATCGTGGCCGGCATTGACGCCGAGCCCGGCGGACAATGCTGCCTGGCTGGTGCTGGCCAGCACGTCAAGCTGCCTCTGCGCCTCGGCAGGATCATCAAAGCAGGCGCCATAGGGGCCGGTAAAAAGCTCGACCCGATCAGCGCCCGTCGCTTTGGCGGCAGCAATCCCCCTTTCGCCCGCGTCGGGATCGCAGAACAGGGAGATGCGCCGGTCCGGGCGCCTCAGGCGCTGCACCACCGAAGTCAGAAAATTGCCTTTGCCGACGAAGTCCCAGCCATGGTCTGACGTGGCCTGCGCCGGATCGTCGGGTACCAGCGTCACCTGTTGCGGATTGACCGCCTCGATCAGCTCAAGGAAGTCCTCGCTGGGATAGCCCTCGATGTTGAATTCGGCCTGCGGATAGTCCGCCCGCAGCAGGGCGGACAGCTCGAACACGTCGGTGCGGCGGATGTGTCGCTCATCGGGACGCGGATGGACCGTCACGCCGCTGGCCCCAGCATCGAGCACGACACGGGCAATGCCGGTGACACTGGGCCAGGGCAGGTCGCGACGATTGCGCAACTGCGCGACGGCATTGAGATTGACGGAGAGCAGCGTCATGGCAGGGACTCGTTGGTAGACGCCCCTGCCTTACACCAGACTGGGCCCGCGGCCCAATCGCACTTTTTGATAGGACTGATCAGCGCGGCAGGCCTTACATCCCCTCGGCGCCCCGCGCGATGGCGGCTAGGCCGGTGCGCACCACCTCAACCAGCCCGAGCGGCTGCATCAGGGAGATGAAGCTGTCGATCTTGGATGGCTTGCCGGTCACTTCGAAAACGAAGCTTTCGACAGTTGCGTCCACGATCTGGGCGCGGAAGGCATCGGCCAGACGCAGGGTCTCGCCACGATGCTCGCCAGTGCCGCGCACCTTGATCAGTGCCAGCTCACGTTCCAGAAACGCTCCCTCGGCGGTCAGATCGTGCACGCGATGCACCGGCACCAGACGCTCAAGCTGGGTCTTGATCTGCACCAGCACCTTGGGCGTAGCGATGACGACAACCGTGATGCGACTAAGTCGCTTGTCGTGTTCGGTCTCGCTGACAGTCAGGCTCTCGATATTGAAGCCACGGGCCGAGAACAGGCCCACGACCCGGGCGAGGATGCCCGGCTCGTTGTCGACGAGGACGGAGAGCGTGTGGCGCTCGGCCGTCTGGGTTTCCTGGGTCAGGAAATAGGCCGAACCGGTCGGCTGCAAGTGTGCGTTCATGGCATATCCTCCGCAGTGGCCGATCAGACCAGCTGGCGTCCCTTCTCGTCGATGATGTCACCGATATTGGCGGTATCGGGCAGGATGATTTCATTGTGCGGCTTGCCCGAGGGGATCATGGGCAGGCAGTTCTCGTCCTTTTCGACGATGACGTCGAAAAGCACAGGGCCGTCATAGTCGATCATCTCGGCAATGGCGGCATCGAGCTCGGCCGGGTTCTCGCACCGAATCCCCTTTCCACCGTAAGCCTCCGCCAGCTTGACGAAATCGGGCAGCGACTCTGAGTAGGAATGTGCGTAGCGCGAACCATGCAACAGGTCCTGCCACTGGCGAACCATGCCCATGCGCTCATTGTTGAGGATGAAGATCTTGATCGGCAGACGATACTGCACCGCCGTCGAGAGCTCCTGCATGGTCATCTGCACCGAGGCCTCGCCGGCAATGTCGATGACCAGCGCGTCCGGGTGGGCCACCTGCACGCCGACCGCGGCCGGCAGGCCATAGCCCATGGTCCCGAGACCACCGGAGGTCATCCAGTGATTGGGCTTGTCGAAGTGGAAATGCTGGGCGGCCCACATCTGGTGCTGGCCCACTTCGGTGGTGATGTACACCTCCTTGCCCTGCTTCTTCGTCGCCTCATAGAGCCGCTGGATCGCCCATTGCGGCTTGATGACCGTGTCCGAATTCTTGAAGTTCAGCGAATTGACGTCCCGCCACTTCTGGATTTGCTTCCACCATGGCGCGATGGCCTCGGTGCGCGGCTCATTGGTGCGGCTGCGCCAGATGCGGATCATTTCTTCCAGAACGCGGTTGCAGTCGCCGATGATCGGCACATGCACCTGCACGACCTTGTTGATCGAGCTCGGGTCGATATCGACATGGATCTTCTTGCTGTTGGGCGAGAAGGCGTCGATCCGGCCGGTGATGCGGTCGTCAAAGCGGGCGCCGATATTGATCATGACGTCGCAGTCATGCATTGCCATATTGGCTTCGTAAGTGCCGTGCATGCCCAGCATGCCCATCCACTGGGGATTGGAGGCCGGGAAGGCGCCGAGGCCCATGAGCGTCGAGGTGACCGGGAATCCCGTCAACTCGGCCAGTTCGCGCAGATTCTCCGAGGCCTCCGGCCCGGCATTGATGACACCGCCGCCGGTATAGAAGATCGGCCGTTCGGCCTTGAGCATGAGATCGACGGCCGCCTCGATGGCCGCCAGATCGCCATCGAGCTGGGGCCGATAGGACTGATGGCGCAAGGTGTCTGCCTCAGGCCGGAAATATTCGCCCACGGCAAACTGCACGTCTTTGGGAATGTCGATGACCACCGGGCCGGGACGCCCGGTCGTGGCGATGAGGAAGGCCTCGTGCAGGATGCGCGGCAGGTCGTGGACCGACTTCACGAGGTAATTGTGCTTGGTGCAGGAGCGGGTAATGCCGACCGTGTCGCATTCCTGGAAGGCGTCCGTGCCGATCAGCGTGGTCGGGACCTGTGCGGTGATGCAGATGAGCGGGATTGAATCGAGCAGCGCGTCAGTAAGGCCGGTGACGGCATTGGTCGCGCCCGGACCCGACGTCACCAGCACGACGCCCGGCTTCCCGGTCGAGCGGGCATAGCCTTCAGCCATATGCGTGGCGCCCTGTTCGTGCCGCACCAGGATGTGCTTGACGTAGTCCTGCTGGAACATGGCGTCGTAGATCGGCAGGGCTGCACCGCCCGGATAGCCGAAGATATGCTCCACACCCTGATCCGTCAGCGCCTGGATCACCATTTCCGCGCCGGTCATTTTTTCGGCCATTTGCGCTTTCCTACTCCTCGGGCCCGCCGTACCGGGCGTTACGTCCTTGCCGCCTTAAAACCGCTTTGCTGGAAAAAAGGCAATAAAAAAGGCCCCATTCGGGACCTGTTTTCGGCGCACCAGCTCGTCCGCGGGGTGTTACCCCACGTTGCCGATGCGCCTACCTACTACGAGAATGAGTGCCCGCACGGGACTGCTCCAAAACTTTCAGACGGCGCATTGATAAGGGCAGTGTCACGCCCAAGTCAAGTCGCCATGCATCCATGACCCCGCCCGGGGCGGTTTCTGGTGGAGACCGGCGAGCGCACGCCAATTGGGGGCTGGCAGCAGCCCGCTGAGATGATAAGGCGGACCAACGCCATTTATGACAGTTTGATGACATGAGCAAAAGCGCGCTCGACAAGGACCTCCAACAGGTTTCGGGCTACGAAACGGCCACCCATGACCTGGGTCGCTCGCTTGCAGCGCCCGGCATCGCTCTGGTGTTCCTGCTGCTGGCGGGCGTATGGGCCGCCTTTGCCATGGGTCAGGGCCCAAGTACCTACGTCGTCGTGATCGGCGCGCTGATCGCGGGCTATATGGCGCTCAATGTGGGCGCCAATGACGTGGCCAACAATATGGGCCCCGCAGTCGGCTCAAGGGCCCTGACCATGGTCGGCGCCCTTGTCATCGCGGCCATATTCGAAGCGGCCGGCGCCCTGCTGGCAGGCGGCGACGTGGTCAACACCGTCGCGCGCGACCTGCTGATCTCGCCTGAAATGGAGCCCCGCATCTTCATCGTCGTGATGATGGCGGCCCTGCTCGCCTCGGCCCTGTGGGTTAACCTGGCGACCTATATCGGTGCGCCGGTTTCGACTACGCATGCCGTGGTTGGTGGCGTGGTGGGCGCGGGCATCGCCTCGACCGGCTTCGCGGTCGTCAACTGGCCCATGATTGGCGCCGTGGCGGCGAGCTGGGTCATTTCGCCAGTCCTGGGGGGCATTTTTGCCGCTCTGTTCCTGGTGATCATCCGCGTCACCATCACCACCCGACTCGACAAGATCACCTCTGCCCGCATCTGGGTGCCGATCTTCGTGGCTGCCATGACCGGCATCTTCGCCATGTATCTGGCGACCAAGGGCCTGAGCCGCGTCTGGAAGCCGGGCTGGGGCACCACTTTCGCGCTGGGCATCGCGTTCGGACTGCTGGGCTGGGTCGCGGCCATGCCCTGGGTGCGGCATCAGTCGCGCCACATGGAGAACCGCAAGAAGCACGTGGCGAACCTGTTCCGCCTGCCGCTGATTGTTTCAGCCGCACTTCTCTCCTTCGCGCATGGCGCCAATGACGTTGCAAATGCCATCGGTCCCTTTGCCGCGATCGTCACCACTGTTCAGACCGGCCACGGCGAAGTGGCTGGCATCGCCCTGCCCTTCTGGGTACTGGCGATAGGCGCCATCGGAATATCCCTGGGCCTGGCGCTGTTCGGACCGCGCCTCATTCGCACGGTGGGCGAGCAGATTACCAAGCTCAACGAGATTCGCGCCTTCTGCGCGGCCCTGTCCGCAGCGGTGACGGTGCTGATCGCGTCCGCATTCGGCATGCCCGTATCGTCGACCCATATCGCCGTCGGCGCCGTGTTCGGCGTGGGATTCCTGCGCGAGTACATTTCGCGTCGCGATATGGAATTCACCGCCATCCCGGTCAATGCCCGGCATGTCGACGCCACACAGCTCAATGCTACGCCCGAGGAGGCGCTTGCCAATGCACGCCAGGCCGAGACGCGCCTGCTTGTGCGGCGTCACCACGTCTATTCGATTGCCGCAGCCTGGGTCGTCACAGTCCCGGCCGCGGCCCTGCTCTCGGCCCTGCTGTTCTGGGCCATTCGCCTGCTGGTCGGCTGAAGGGGCTGGACTCTACTTGCCGACGACCTGCGCATGCAGGCTCGTCGCTAGGCGCTTCAGGATCGGGTCGGCAAGCAGCCGACGGGCCTCGGACAGCGTTGCCCAGTGGCGCAGCCGCTGGTTTTTCTCGCGCCAGTTGTCGTGCTGCTCCGTCACCCTGAGCGGATAAAGGTCGACATCGACCAGGATGGCCCCATCGCCCCCCGTGCTGGCGCGATAGCTTCCAACCGCCTGCGGGGAGACCTCTCCGGACACACCGGCTTCCTCAAGGGCCTCAAGGGCTGCGCTATCCCACGGGGTCGTATTGGGCTCGACGGCCCCCTTGGGGAATATCCACTTGCCGCTGCGCCGCGAGGTAATCAGCAGGAAGGCGACGCGCCCGTCGACCACGGCATAGGGCATGGCGCCCGCCTGGCGTAGGTCGCCGGAGGTTTGAACCCGGGGGCTCCAGTGCTTGAGAAATTCGCGCATTGAATGGTCCGCTGGCAATCGGTCTGTCGGCTCTGTCGCACAGCCGCACCGATGGAGTCCACCGCGGCAAGAGAAAGGGCCCCGCAGGGCCCCTTCAATCCTGGGGATTAGCTCAGCAGGGTCAGCTCGGTGGCCGATACCTTGCCATCGCGGCCGGTCTGCAGTTCGTAGCTGACCTTGTCGCCTTCATAGAGGCCCTGCAGGCCCGAACGCTGCACGGCGGAAATGTGGACAAATGCGTCCTTCTCGCCGTTGTCGGGCGAGATGAAGCCGTAGCCCTTGGTGGTGTTGAAAAACTTCACGGTACCGGTGATGGCGGCCATCGGTATGGTCCTCTTGGTCTGTTGTGCCGCAAAAGCGGCGGAAGGGTTCGTCCGAGACGTGCAATTCCCGGACTTACGATTCACGAGATCAGGAGGTAGCCAAGTTTCCGGGCGAGCCGGTCGTTCAGATAGCGCAAGACAAGTGGCACGTATGGTCTAATTATCTCTGTTTGCTGCGACATTTTCAAGACCGCAGTCCACTCGCGCCGGAGCATGCGACCGCGAAAAAGAACACCCGGTTGGGGGCAACCGGGTGTCTGGCGCCTGGGGGCGCTTGGCCGCAGGGGGCGCTGCGGCATGGGGGAGTGACTTAGCCGCGCGGACAGGCGTCGATATACTGGGTGCCGTCCGGACGGCGATAGACGCAACGATCGCGGCTGGTGCCATAATAGCCGAGCAATTCACCCGCCGCCGCACCAGCAACAGCGCCGATGCCAGCGCCGACAGCCGTGCCTACCACGTTGCCGCCGGTGGCCGTCGCGCCGATGATGCCGCCGCCAATCGCACCCACGGTGGCACCCTGCTGGGTGGTGGTGCAGGCAGCCAGTGAGAGTGCCGTGGCGACGATGATCAGGATCTTGTGCATGAAATTCCTCCAACGAGATGCTCGCACGGGGAAATGCACGACCCTGTGAATGGTTCCGCAGCAGTTTTAATCTTTATTAAGTCAAGCCCCGCGCCATTTCAGCACGCCGGCCAGGGATAAGCCCAGCCAGCCCAGGATCATTGCCCCGCCACCCAGGGGAGCGGCGCCGGGGAAGAGACCATGGCCAAGCCATTGCCGCAGGGCGAGGTCTCCGCCAAAGACCAGCGTGCCCACCGCCAGCACGCTGGCGGCCACGAGGATGGCCCTTCCCCGGCCATGCAATGCGAGGGCCACGAGTACGGGAGCGTGGGCGAGGAAGATCATCGCCATGGCCGACAGATTGCGGCTTTCGCCGTGGGAGGCACCGGCCGAAGCAGCCACACCTGACGCACCGATCAATCCGGCCAGAACCAGCAATACCTTCGGCAATGACGCCATGATTGACCTCTTGCGGAAATCTCGCGGCTTTCCCGGCGCCACGGATTGGACTACAGCATGGACCGCGAGTGAGAGATACGACAATGAGTGAGAACGTCGCGCCGGCCAGTCCGGCGCCGGTGGCGCAGCCATCCATTGGCGGATGGGGCGCGGAATTTCGCGCCACCTTCGCGCTGGCATGGCCGCTGGTCATTGCCCAGGTTGCCCAGAACGCCCTTCAGGCCACCGACGTTATCATGATGGGCTGGCTGGGACCTGAGGCATTGGCTGCCGGGACGCTGGCCAACAGCTTCATCATGCCGCTCTTTCTATTCGGCGTGGGCGTAGTCGGGGCTGTCGCCCCCCTCACGGCCCAGGCACGTGGGCGGCGTGACATCAAGGCTGTACGCCGGGTCGTCCGCCAAGGCTTCTGGGCCGCCATCCTGCTGGCTCTGCTCCTCGTGCCGATCATGCTGCAGTTCCGGACCATCTATGGATGGCTGGGTCAGGATCCGGCGCTGGCTGCACGCGCCGAGCAATATGTCCAGATCGCCCTCTTCATGCTGGCGCCTGCCATGGGCGTCATCGTGTTGCGTTCGCTCCTATCCACTTTCGAGGCGACCCGGGTCATCCTGTTGATCACTGTGGGCGGCGTTATCTTCAACGCCGGCGCCAACTACCTTCTGATGTTCGGCCATCTGGGCCTGCCACGCCTTGAACTGCGCGGTGCGGCGCTGGCGACCGTGCTGACAAACCTTTTCATGCTAGGCCTCATGCTGACCTATGTCCTGCGTCAGCGGCGGCTCAAGCGGTTCCACATTCTCATGCGCTTCTGGAAGCCGGACTGGCCGCGTTTCCGTGAAATCTTCCGCATCGGCACACCGATCGGGCTGACTGTCTTGGCAGAAGTGGGGTTGTTTTCGGCCGCGGCCATTCTCATGGGACGTCTGGGTACTGACGAACTGGCCGCCCACGCGGTGGCCCTCCAATGCGCTTCGCTGGCCTTCATGGTGCCGCTGGGCATGGGCATTGCCGCCACCGTTCGGGTTGGCATTGCCTATGGCCGCAAGGACGCCACGGGCATCCACAAGGCCGGATGGGCCAGTTTCGCGCTCGGCACCGGCTTCATGGCGGTCTCGGCCCTCGCCTTCATCGTCTTTGGTCCAGCGATCGTATCGGTCTTCCTTGATCCCGCCCTGCCCGAGAACCGCAATGCCCTGGGCTTTGCCGCGACCTATCTCGTCATCGCCGGCATATTCCAATTGGCCGACGGCGCCCAGGTTGTGGCGGCCCATGCCCTTCGTGGCCTCAGTGACACCAAGGTGCCCATGATCATCGCCATCTTCGGCTATTGGCTTGTCGGCCTGCCCGTCGCCTGGTTGCTGGGCTTTACCCTTGGCCTACGGGGTATCGGCATCTGGATCGGTCTGGCGACGGCACTGCTTTTTGTGGCCGTTCTTCTCATGGGACGCTTCGCGCTCCGGGAGCGGCTTGGCCTACTGGAGGGCCTCAAGCGGTAAGCGGTGCCCCGCCAAGCCCAAGGCGGGGCCAGTCGCCCATGCGGTTGCGGAACCACGTGCGTTGGCGCTTGGCATATTGATGCGTGGCAATCGTGGCCAGCGTCATGGCTTCCTCGCGGGTGCACAGGCCATCGAGCCAGTCTGAAATCTCACGGACGCCAATGGCCTTCATGACCGGCAGGGACGGATCGAGTTTCTGGGCCCGCAATGCCTCGACTTCCTCAATAGCGCCGTTGTCGAACATGGCGGCAAAGCGCCGGGCGATCCGGTCGCGCAGCACGTCGCGATCCGGGTTGAGTACCATGCGCTCCAGCGCCCACCCCTCCAGCAGCCCAGGCTCCTGATCGCCCTGAAAACTGGAAAGCGGCCGGCCCGTTGCGCGCTTGACGGCAATCGCGCGCGTGACCCGCTGCGGGTCAGCAACCTTGAGGCGCGCGGCTGTACCCGGATCCTCAGCCGTGAGCAGGGCCATGCGGCCGGGCTCATCAAGGGCTTGAATCTCCTGTTGAACTTCAAGGGTGAATTCGTCCGAAATCTCGGGGACATCGGCGAACCCGTTGGTGAGCGCTTCGAAGTAAAGTCCCGTTCCACCAACGAAAACCAGCTCGCGGCGAGGATCGACCTCCTTCAGAACCGCATCGACCGCCCGTACCCACTGCCCGGTCGAAAAGCGTTCCGATGCCGGCACGATTCCGTAGAGCCGGTGCTCGGCAAGGGCCTCGTCTTCCGCGCCGGGCCGCGCCGTGACGACCCGTAGCGTGTCATAGACCTGCATGGAATCGGCATTGATGATCAGCCCGCCGGATGCCCGTGCGCGCGCCAGCGCCAGCGCCGACTTGCCGCTGGCAGTCGGACCCGCTATCAGCACTGCGCGCCTCTGGCCTGTCACCGAACGCTCCCGAAAGTTGCTGCCACCATGCCGGTTCTCTCGCTCATCGCCAATCCCGCCGATCCCGAGCTGGATCCGGCCCTGGCCCAGGCCGTATTGGCCCAGACGGGCGGAGAACTCAACTGGCTGAGCCATGGCGTCGCCTGCGATATCCTTGAGCCGACAGCGCCACAAGCCCTTGATCTGGCACGCGATATTATCGGCCGCAGGGCCGTCGATGCCAATGTGGTGCCCGGCGAGGGCCGGCGCAAGCAGGTGCTGGTGGCCGACATGGATTCCACCATGATCGAGCAGGAATGCATCGACGAGTTGGCGGCGGCGCTCGGCCTCAAGGCGCAAGTGGCTGAAATTACTGACAAAGCCATGCGCGGCGAACTCGATTTCGAGCAGGCGCTGGATACCCGTGTTGCCCTGCTCAAGGGGCTAGAGCGTTATAAAATCGAGGAAATCCGGCGCGAGGCGATCACGCTGGCACCGGGCGGCCGGGCGCTGGTGCAGACCATGAAGGCCTATGGCGCCTATACGTCCTTAGTGTCTGGCGGATTTACATTTTTTGCCGATTACTTCGCCAAGAGGATCGGCTTCGATGAGGCGATTGCCAATGTGCTGGAATTCGATGGCGAGCGGCTGACCGGTACGGTCCGCAAACCCATCGTCGACAAGAACACGAAGCGGGAGCGGCTCCTGGACCTCGCAAATGAACGAGGTCTGAACCCGAGCCAGACCATGGCCGTGGGTGACGGCGCCAATGACCTCGACATGATCGGCGCGGCTGGATTCGGGGTGGCGCTGCATGCCAAGCCGGCGGTCGCGGCTGCGGCCGGAATCCGGATCGACCACGGCGACCTCACCGCCCTGCTCTATCTGCAGGGATATAGCGAGGACGATTTCGTGCGCTAATTTGCTGGCAGACTGTTAGCGCCAACGTCGCTTTACGTGAACAAGACAAAGGGCCGGTGCAGATGTCTGCACCGGCCCTCGCTATTTCGCGCGTCCGACCGACTTACTGGCTGGTCGCCGGAGCGGCATCCTCGGTCGGCGCCGGAGCCTCTGTACCCTGTGTCGGCGCGAGTTCCGTGCCGTCCTCCAGCGTCATGGTCGGGGCCACCGTTTCTTCGATTCCCAAACCATCAAGAGCCGGCTCGTCGGTGCCGAGCACGTCCGGGGCCGCCTGCGGAGGGATGGGTGTCCCAAAGCTGGTGCTGGCCGGCGGCAGTTCGCCATCCGAACCGAAGTAGCGGAAGAAGGCGCTGTCGGGCGAGAGGACCATGGTGGTGCCGGAATTGCCCAGGGCCGTACGGTAGGATTCCATCGAGCGATAGAACTCGAAGAATTCCGGATCCTGCCCATAGGCCTG
>CAMLKN010000056.1 GCA_946480655.1 uncultured Devosia sp.
GTCATGGGCCTGGCTTCGCCGGAATCGGCCATTCTCTCGGCGGTGATCTTCAACGCGCTGATCATCGTGGTGCTAATCCCCCTGGCGCTGAAAGGCGTGGCCTATCGGCCGGTTGGCGCTGCCGCCCTGTTGCGGCGGAACCTGCTGATCTATGGGCTGGGCGGCTTGGTCGCTCCCTTCATCGGCATCAAGGTCGTCGACCTGGCCATCAGCGCCCTCAATCTCGTCTAGGAGAAGAGCCATGTTGCTTGCACAAATCCGTCCGGCCCTGGTGCTGCTGGTGCTGCTGAGCCTGGTCACGGGCCTCGCCTACCCCCTCGCGATGACCGGCGTCGCTCAACTGGCCTTCCCCGCCCAGGCCAATGGCAGCCTCGTCAGCCGCGACGGTGTCACCGTCGGTTCGAGCCTCATCGGGCAGACCTTTGCAGGGGAAGGCTATTTCCATCCCCGCCCCTCGGCGGTCGGCTACGATGCCAGCACGTCGAGCGGCACCAATCTGGGCGCGACATCGGCGACCCTGGCCGCCGACGTGGCTGACCGGGTGACAGAATTGGCCGGCGCGGGCGCTCCGGTGCCCGCCGATGCGGCAACCGCATCCGGCTCTGGCCTCGATCCGCATATCACCCCTGCCTTTGCCCGGTTGCAGGTCGAACGGGTGGCCGCCGCGCGCGGCCTCGACCCGGCCCAGGTGGCTGATCTCCTCGCCCGGCATATCCAATGGCCGCTGCTCGGAATTTTCGGCGAGCCCGTGGTCAACGTGCTAGAACTCAACCTGGCTCTGGACGCGTTGGGAACCGGTGAGAACTGAATGAGCGACACGAGGGACACGGGGCGCCCCGATCCCGGGGCCCTGCTCAAGCTTGCTGCCGGCGAAGGCCGCGGCAAGCTTACCATTTTCCTCGGTGCGGCACCGGGCGTGGGCAAGACCTATGCCATGCTCTCCCGCGCCCAGCAGCGACGGGCAGCGGGGTCAGAGATCGTCGTTGGGCTGGCCGAAACCCATGGCCGCAGCGAAACGGCCCGCTTGCTCGAAGGCCTCGAAGTGCTGCCGCGGCGCAAGGGCGAGCATTCGGGCAAGACCTATGACGAGTTCGATCTCGACGCCGCGCTCAAGCGCCGTCCGGCCATCATCATCGTCGACGAACTGGCCCATTCCAACGATGCCGGTGCCCGCCATCCCAAGCGCTACCAGGACATTGCTGAGCTGATCGATGCCGGCATCGACGTGTGGACCGCGCTCAATGTCCAGCATCTGGAAAGCCAGGCGGACCTGGTGGCGCGCATTGCCGGCGTCCCGGTGCGCGAAACGGTTCCCGATGTGGTGCTGCAGCGCGCCGACGAAGTCGTGCTCGTCGACCTGCCACCCGCCGAACTGATCCAGCGCCTCAAGGAAGGCAAGGTCTACCTTCCAGAGAACGCCACGCGCGCCGCCGACAAATTCTTCCGGCCCGAGAATCTGACCGCCCTCCGCGAGCTGGCCCTGCGTCGCACCGCCAACCGGGTCGACGACCAGATGGCCGATATTTGGCGCCAGCAGGCGCTGGAAGGGCCGTGGGTGACCGGTGAACGCCTCTTGGTCTGCGTTGGTCCCGACCGCTTGTCCGAAAAGGTTGTCCGCACGGCCAGTCGCATGGCCCTGGGTCTCAATGCTCGCTGGATCGTGGTGGCTCTTTCGCGCAGCGCCGACCCGATTCTGGACGCCGATCGATCTGCCCGGCTGGAGGCGACATTGGTCCTGGCCGAGCAACTGGGTGGCGAAGTCAGGCGGGTCATCGCCGACGATTTCGTTGCCGAAATCGTGCGGATCGCCCGCCGGGAAAACATCACCCAGGTCATCATCGGACGCCCCAAGCCCATCCCGCTGTTGCGCATGTTCCGGCGGTCGCTGCCGGACACGTTGATGGGCGCCCTTGATGGCGTGGGGGTCTACCTCGTGTCCGAAACGGCCGGGGGTGCGAGCCGGCCGCAGCGATTCCGGCGCCGCACCATACCGGAATGGGCAATGAGCCTTGGCATTCCCATTGCGACCACGGGCGCCACCACACTGCTCGGGCTCGGCCTGTCCCAGGTTCTCGCCCTGCAGAACCTGTCTATGCTCTACCTTCTGGCCGTTCTCGTCTCGGCAATCTTGGCAGGGCGTTTCGCGGCTCTTCTGGCCGCGGGGCTATCCTTCCTTACCTACAATTTCTTTTTCATCGAGCCTGTGCACACGTTCACCATCGCCAAGCCGCACGAAGTGCTGGCGCTGCTGATTTTCGTGGCGGTAGCGGTGGTCACTGGCACTCTCGCCGCGCGGCTGCGCGAGCAGATCGAGCGCTCCCGGCAGGCGGTGCGCAGCACGCAGGCGCTCTATGATTTTTCCCGCAAGCTTTCCGCCGCCTATGGTGTCGATGGTGCGCTGACGGCAACGACGGCCCAACTGAACGCCATGCTCGGCCTGCCGGCGGTCACCCTGGTGACCGAGGACGGGGAAGAACTCGAAATGCGGGTTGCCTGGCCGCCGGACCAGGTGCTCGACGAAACCACGATGATTGCCGCACGTTGGGCGCACGACAAGCGAGAGCCCGCCGGGTACATGACCGGCACGCTTCCGAACGTCGCCTATCTTTTTCTGCCCATCCGCTCCGATCAGCGAATGGCCGGGGTCGCCGGCTTGCGGCTTGCCCCTGACCATGGCCCATTGACCCCGGATGAGGAAAGGCAGGTCGCGGCGGTGCTGGAGCAGGCTGTCATTGCTATCGATCGGGCACGCCTTGTGCGCGAGGGCGCCAAGGCGGCGGTGGCCCAGGAAGGGGAGAAGCTGCAAGCTGCGCTCCTGTCTTCGCTTTCCCACGACCTTCGCACGCCTTTGGCCTCCATCACCGGAGCTGTCACCACCCTGCGGCAGCTCGGCGAGCGCATGGATGCTGAAACGCGATCGGACCTGCTCGCGACCGTCGAAGAGGAGACCGCGCGCCTCACCCGTTTCGTGGGCAATCTTTTCGACATGACCCGCATCGAATCCGGCCTGCTCAAGGCTCGGCGCGAGCCGGTGGACCTGCGGGCCCTGGTCGGCGAAGTCACCGAGAGGTTGGCCCGGCTTGATCCCCGTCTCCAAGTCGAAACCAGCGCCGCCGACGCCATGCCACCTGCCCTTGCCGATCCGGGCCTGTTGGAACAGGTCCTCTTCAACATCTTCGACAATGCGCGCAAATATGCTGGCACTGACCAGCCCATCAGTGTCTATATCCGGCGCGACGGCAGGGAAGCGGTGATCAGCGTGACCGACCAGGGCAAGGGCATTCCAGAGGACGACCTCGAAGTGATCTTTGAGAAGTTCCATAGGAGGGCCAAGGGTGATGGCCGACCCGCGGGCACAGGCCTCGGCCTCTCCATCGCTCGCGGCTTTGTCTCTGCCATGGGCGGGACGATCAAGGCGGAAAGCCCGGCCGTGCGCAAGCGCGGAACCCGGTTTGTCATCCGTCTCCCATTGGCGGAGTCCTCGGCGTCATGACGCAGAGACGTATCCTGGTCGTTGACGATGAGCCGCAGATTCAGCGCTTTCTCAAGCCGGCGCTGATGGCGGTCGACTATGAGGTGGTGCAGGCCGGCACGGTGGCCGAGGCCAAGCGTGCCATTGCCATGCAGGCGCCCGATGTCGTCGTGCTCGATCTCGGCCTGCCCGATGGCGACGGCAAGGAGGTGATTGCAACGGTTCGCACCTTCTCCAGCGTTCCCATCATCGTCCTCTCGGCTCGCGACCAGGAACGGGAAAAGATCGAGGCCCTCGATCTGGGGGCTGACGATTACGTCGAAAAGCCCTTCGGTATCGGCGAATTGCTGGCCCGTATCCGCTCGGCGCTGCGCCATAGCGAGCCGCCAGCAGGTGCCAGGCAGGACCTTGATTTTGGCCCGCTCAGCATCGACGACGCCTCCCATCGCGTGCTGCTCAACGGCGAGCCCATCCATCTGACGCCGAAGGAATATGATCTCCTGCTCCTTCTGGCCCGGAATTCGGGGCGCGTGCTGACCCACAAGCAAATTCTTACGCGGATCTGGGGCCCTGCCCATGCCGAGGACGTGCAGTATCTGCGCGTGCTCGTCGGTCAGCTGAGAACGAAAATCGACGCCGGACCGGATGGGCCGAAACTGATCCGAAACGAACCGGGCGTCGGCTACCGGCTGGAAGTGGGTGACGAAGGGTTCTCGTCGGAGCTCTGACGGTCCCGATCGAAGCGACAGTCGACGCGAAATTCTGGAAGCCATGCCTCCCTACGAATTGTCCACAATTCGTAGGTTGGAGCAAACTGGTTCGGTGCATCGAGCGATCCGAGATTGACCTCTATTTCCTCGCCACTGCGCGAAAAGACAGATGAACCGCAGACCGGGCAGAAGTGACGTCCCTCAAACTCCCCGGTCTTGCCCGTCACTGTAACGGCCTCAGCGGGAAAGATCGCGGACGCGTGAAACACGGCGCCATGATGCTTTCGGCAATCCATGCAGTGACACACACCGACGCGACGGGGCTGTCCTGACGCGACCAGCCTCACCCTTCCGCAAAGGCAACCACCGGTAACTTCGGCCATGAGCGTCCTCCTGATTGAGCGACCCGAGGCAGTCCACGCGCCAACTTAGCTGGAAATGCAGCCTCGCGGCAAAAACGACCTTCCCGGCCCGACCATTGCCGCTATGGTGGGCCGCAACGATTCACGCCCAAGGGCCGACCATGCAGCCTTCCCGCGACATTTCCCGCCTTATCGAAATCATGGCCGCGCTCCGCAACCCTGTTGGCGGCTGTCCCTGGGACCTGGAGCAGGATTTCCGATCCATCCGCCACTACACGATCGAAGAGGCCTACGAAGTCGCCGATGCCATCGAGCGTGAGGACTTTGCTGACCTGCGCGAAGAGTTGGGCGACCTCCTCCTCCAGCCGATCTATCACGCCCAAATGGCCAAGGAGGGCGGACATTTCGACATCGGCGACGTGGTTTTCGCCATTACCGAAAAGCTGATCCGCCGCCATCCCCATGTTTTCGGCGATGTCATCGCTGAGGGCGCCGACGATGCGCAAAACCGCTGGGAGGCCATCAAAGTCCGCGAACGTGCCGCTAAGGCCGAGCGCAAGGGCGACAAGGCGCCATCCATTCTCGACGATGTTCCGCAGGTGCTCCCTGCCCTTGCCCGGGCCGAAAAGCTGACCAAGCGCGCCGCCAAGGTCGGCTTCGACTGGCCCGACCTGGCCGCCGTCCGCGCCAAAGTGGCCGAGGAACTGGCCGAGGTTGCCGAAGCCGAGACGTCGGGAAATGAAACCGCGTTGCGCGAGGAGATCGGTGACCTGCTCTTTGCCGTGGCCAACCTCGCCCGCAAGGCCGGCGTCGACCCGGAGGCCGCCCTACGTGACGCCAATGCCAAATTCACGCGCCGCTTCCACTATGTAGAAGCCCGCTGCCGCGAGGAGGGCATCGATCCGGCCGCAGCCGGGCTCGAACGTCTGGATGGCTACTGGAATGAAGTCCGAGCCGCCGACAAGGGCTAAAGGTCCGACAGCGCGATCCGTCCGTTGAAGCGTTCGAGGAAGGCCGTCTTGTGCCGTGGATCGACCCGCACGACGAAATCCGAACCCTTTTCGGTCGGCACGTCCCGCGAAATCACCTCGGCGTGGCTGTGCAGCCAGCCGATATCGGCGCCGGCGCTGTGCGGCACATGCACATGGTAGGTCCGCGCCTGTTCACCCAGTGATTTCTCGACAAGGTTGAGCAGATCATCGATGCCCTGCCCCGTCAGCGCCGACACCGGCATGTTGGCCAGAACCTTGCCCGCAGGTGCCGCCGAGGCGAGCGCCAGACCGGGCTCTTCGAGTAGGTCGACCTTGTTCCAGACCTCGATGATCGGCGTCGTGTCCGAGGACACGCCAAGTTCGTCAAGCACCGTAAGCACGTCCTGGGCCTGGGCGGCATGGTCGGGATTGGCAATGTCGCGGACATGGAGGATGATGTCGGCATCCACCACCTCCTCGAGCGTGGCGCGGAATGCTGCGACGAGGTCGTGCGGCAGATCGGCCACGAAGCCAACAGTGTCGCTCAGCATCACTTCCCGGCCATGCGGCAGGGCCAGCTTGCGCACGGTAGTGTCGAGGGTCGCGAAGAGCAGGTCCTCGGCAAACACCCCTGCCCCGGTCAACTTGTTGAACAGGCTCGATTTTCCGGCATTGGTATAGCCCACAAGGGCGACGACGGGGATAGCGGCGCGTGTGCGCTGCGCCCGTTGCTGGGCACGCGTCTTCTTAACCTTTTCCAGCCGGTCTTCGAGCAGGACGATACGCTCGGTGATCTGCCGGCGGTCGCTTTCGATCTGGGTTTCGCCCGGGCCGCCCATGAAACCGTTGCCACCGCTACCGCGCTGGCGTTCGAGGTGCGTCCAGGAGCGCACCAGCCGCCCCTTCTGGTAATTGAGGTGAGCCAGTTCGACCTGCAGCACACCTTCTCGTGTCGCCGCTCGTTCACCAAAGATTTCGAGAATGAGCGCCGTCCGGTCGAGCACCTTGGTGCCGGTCTCGCGCTCCAGGTTGCGCTGCTGGATCGGCGTCAGAGGCGCATCGACGAGCAAAAGCTCGATCTGCTCCGCCTTCACTTTTTCGGCAATCGCTTCCACATGGCCCGCCCCGATATAGGTCGCCGGGCGTATCTCGCGAACCTTGACGACATCGGAAAAGCGGACATCCAGGCGAATGGCTTCCGCCAGGCCTTCGAACTCGGCCTGCCGGGCGTCAATGCTGTGAAAGGATGACTTGCCGCGGACATCGGGACAGACAAGCCCGGTGCGCGTCGGCTGTTCCTGCCGATCGATATAGGGCTTCGGGCCGCCCGGCTGGGCGCCCGTCTCGTCGTCAAAATCGTCCATAAATGCCGTCAGTCGTGATCTTGGCTCTGCTCGGGGTCGAACAGCTGGATCGGCGCGCCGGGCATGATGGTGGATATGGCGTGCTTATAGACCAGTTGCGATTGCGCGTCACGGCGCAGCAAGAGGCAGAAGTTGTCGAACCAGGTAATGACACCCTGAAGCTTGACGCCGTTCACCAGGAAAATGGTGACCGGGACTTTCTGTTTGCGAACGTGGTTGAGGAAGGAATCCTGCAGGTTTTGCTGCTTTTCGCTGGGCATTTAGGCCTCTTTGCCGCGGCTTTATTGTCGCTGTTGTTTTCGCAATGACTTGCGTTCGCACTCCAAGGGACTGCCGCCCAGTCCCGAAGCCCGAATTATCATATGTAAGACAGTATGGCACAAGCGGGCCCAACTGCCTACCCGCCCTCATCGCATGGCAGAGGGCCATTTTCATAGCGTTTTCAGAGACCGAGCGACTTGATCTTGCGGTGCAGTGCACTGCGCTCCATGCCGACGAACTCGGCCGTCTTGGAAATGTTGCCGCCGAACCGTTCGATCTGAGCCAGGAGATACTGCCGCTCGAACACTTCGCGCGCCTCGCGCAGGGGAAGGCTCATCAGATGCGCGGAGGCATCCGTGTCTCCCACCGTGGGCAGCACCTCGCCAATGTCCGAGGGCAACATGGCCGCGGTAATGACCCCATTCTCGGGCTGCTGGTCCTTCATCAGGATCAGCAGGCGCTCCAGCGAGTTGCGCAACTGGCGGGCATTGCCGGGCCAGTCCTGCGCCTGCAGCACCGCCATGGCGTCATCGCCAATCGTCAGACGCTGCAGATTGTGCATGCGGCAAACCTGGTCGATGAACACCGACACAAGCGGCGGGACGTCCTCGCGTCGCTCCCTGAGCGGCGTGAGCGGCAACGGCACGATGGAGAGCCGGTGGAAGAGGTCGGACCGGAATTCGCCTGACTCCACCTGGGCGGCCACATTCTGCGAGCTGGACGAAATGATGCGCACATCGATCGGCACTGCCTGGCTGCCACCAACCCTGTTGAACCGGTTTTCAACCAGGGTCCGCAAAAGGGTGGTCTGCACCTGCTGCGGCAGGGTCGTGACCTCAGAAAGGTAGAGCGTGCCGCCATGGGCCCGTTCCAGGGCACCGACTTCCACCTTGAGCAGTCCAGATTTGTCCCGCGCCTCGCGCCCAAACAGCACCACCGGCACTTCTTCGGGTGCATAGAGCGACGCGTTGATTTCGACGAACGGCGCGTTGGCCCGCGGGCTGCGCTGGTGAATCTGGCGCGCAACCAGGCCCTTGCCTGCACCCGACGGGCCCGAAACGAAGATGCGGGAATTGGTGGGCGCGGATTTCTCGATGATCGCTCGGATCTGCTGCAGGGCCGGCGAATTGCCCACCATGTCTACGCTCTTGCTGGCCGACCGCTCCTTGAGCTCGGCCACCTCGTTGCGAAGGCGCGTCGCTTCCATTGCCCGCTGCGTCACATGCAGCAAACGGTCAATCTTGAAGGGTTTCTCGATATAGTCATAGGCGCCGCGGCGTATGGCGGAGACGGCCGTTTCCACATTGCCGTGGCCGGATATCATGACGACCGGCATATCCGGATGCTGGCTCTGGAACACATCGAGCAGTTGCAGGCCATCGAGGCGAGATCCCTGCATCCAAATGTCGAGGAAGACCAGGCTCGGCCGGCGGCGGGCGATTTCGTTGAGCCCGCTATCGGCATCATGTGCCTGACGCGCTTCATAGCCCTCGTCCTCGAGGATGCCCGCAATCAGGTCGCGGATATCGTCCTCGTCATCGATGATCAAAATGTCTAGTGCCATTTACTTCTGAACAACCGCAGCAAACTGCGGCTCCTCCTTTTGGGCAGGATTGTCGTCCGCCACGGCGGTTCCTGTCTCGGTGGTGCTCATTGCAGGGGATTGCAAAGGAAGCGTGAAGGTCACGCAGGCCCCCACCCTGCCCTGTGGATCGGGATCGGCGTCGACAAGTTCGACGATGCCGCCATGCTGCTCGATGATGCGAGCAACGATGGCCAGTCCGAGGCCGGTGCCCTTCTCTCTCGTCGTCATATAGGGCTCAAGCAGCCGCTGCCGGTTCTCAGCGGGCCAACCCTTGCCGTTGTCGGAAACCGAAATGCGGGCATGTTTGCCCTCGATATGCGCCTCGACGGTGATTGTCGGCTGCCAGCCGCTTGCCAGGTCTATGCCTTCGAACGCCTCGACGGCATTCTTGATCAGGTTGGTCAGCGATTGCGACACCAGCCGCGCGTCGAACCACGCGACGATCGGATCAGCGGGCAGGAGCGTCACGATATTCACCTCCGGCAGCCGCACACTTTCAAGGAACACGGCTTGGCGGATGGTATCGCTGAGGTCGGCCGTTTCCGGCGCCGATTCCGGCATGCGCGCAAAGGCCGAGAATTCGTCGACCATACGGCCGATGTCGCCGACCTGCCGCACGATAGTGTTGATGCACTTGTCGAAGACGTCGCGGTCATCTTCGAGCTTGTTGCCATAGCGCCGGCGGAGGCGTTCCGCCGAGAGCTGGATGGGCGTGAGCGGATTCTTGATCTCGTGAGCGATCCGTCGCGCCACATCGGCCCAGGCGCTGGTGCGCTGCGCCGATTCAAGGTCGGTTATGTCATCGAAGGTCAGCACGTAGCCCTTGGACTCGGTTATCGAGCCCTCGCGGGTCAACTGCACCTGATAAATCCGGCGATTGGTCTCGTTGCCGAGCTGGATCTGGTCACGCACCTGACCGCGCCGCGCAGATCGCGCTTTCTCGAGCGTCGGCCCGATCTCGGGCATGATCTTGTCCATCGGCTCCCCCATGAGCTCGATTTCCGTCCGCCCCAGCATTTCGCAGGCGCGGGCATTGACGAGAGTCACGGCCCCGAAGGGATCGAGGCCGATAATGCCGGCCGACACGCCTTCCACCACCGCCTCGGTGAACTGCCGGCGCTTCTCGTTGACCTCATTGGCCTTGAGCAGGTCGAGGCGCTGGGTCTTGAGCTGCTGGGTCATCCGGTTGAAACCGTTGGACAGGTCGCGCAGATCACCCCTGCCCTCCTGCACCGGCACCTGGACATCGAGGTCGCCCGCGCTCACCCGGCGCGAGGCGATCATCAGGTTCCGGATCGGGTCGACGAAGCGATTAGCCAGAGCAATGCCGACCCAGAGCGCTGCCAGCAGCAACACCACCGCCAGACCGACATACATGATGGTGAAGGTGATCTGGAACACCAGGCGATTGGACGCGTATTCGCGGTATTCGGTGATGTTCTCGTCCGTGAGCCGCATATACTCGAGCACTTCGGCGTCGACCGGCCGCGCCACGAAGAGGTAGGTGTCATCGTAGCCGCGCAGCTTGATGACCGAGCCGACAAATTGCGTCGCGCCGGGGGCAATGGGCGTGGGAATGCCTTCCACCACTCCATCGGTCACCCCGGCCGGCAATTTGGGAAATGACCCGGCGACATTGATCTGCGCCCGCATCAGGGTCTCCCCGGCGCGGTCGATCAGGGAGGTAAAGGGCAGAGAACGCGTCACGGCCAGCGCCGTCAGGATGCGCTCGAACCGCTCGGGCTCGTTTTCATATGTGGCGCGCGCCTGTTCGAGCTCCGTCGCCACCCAGATGATGTCATCCCGCAGGACCTGCGCGTGTTCGAGCATGTAGGAGCGCGCCACCAGGCGCGAGCTTTCCACCATGGCGCGGGTGCGCTCCGAGAACCACTGGTCGAGGCCCTGGTTGAGGGCAATCGTCGCCACCACAGCCACTAGCGCCGCCGGCACAGCCGCCACGAAGGCAAACATGGCCACCATCCGCACTTGCAGGCCCGCACCCGGCACCCCGCGCAGACGGGCCTGGAACAGCAGCACGGCCTCGGTGACGACAAGGGCAATAACCAGCAGCACAAGAAGGCCGGTAACCACCCAGATCACCGTCCACACGGCCGGCGACGGTTCGATTGTCGTGATCCCCGAAAGAATCAGGAAGGATACCGAGGACATCAACACGGAAGCGAAGACGACCACGAAACCGAGCACGCGCAGGGATTGGTTTTGGCGCATGCCGGAGAAGACGCGACCCCGGGGCCGGGATTCGGCCTCGTTGTGGCTCGTCTGCTCGCTGTTGGCTGCTGCCAATTCGGCCATGTACCGCCCAGTTTCCTTCGCTTTTCAACCCGATCACGATCAACGCGACGTGTCCGCAGAGCCCCTCACATAGGTGCAATGCCGACCGGAAAGCGAAGCCTGACCCAATTCAGGCGACCCTTCAAGACAATTGTTGCCAAAATGTGACACT
>CAMLKN010000057.1 GCA_946480655.1 uncultured Devosia sp.
TCGACTGGTACACCAGCTCGGACAGCAACATTCTCGATTTCTGGACCAACACGGTCAAACCGGCCTTCGAAGCCGCCAACCCGGGCATCACGATCAATCTCGTGGACGCTGGTGACGGCGCCGGCATCATCGCCATCGGCGAACGCGCCATGGCCGCCAAGCAGCAGGGTGCCGACCCCCAGGCCGACTTCTTCGAGTCGGGCGATGCCCTCCTGCCATCGGGCGCCATCGAAGCCGGCGTCTATACCAATATCAAGGAAGCGGGGCTGTCCAACTATCCCAAGGTCAACCCGCTGGCCATCCAGTCCGACTATTCGTTGCCCTATCGCGGTTCGCAGGTGTTGCTGGCCTATGACAGCACCAAGCTGAGCGCTGCCGATGCCCCGAAGAACTGGGACGACCTGGTCGCCTGGATCAAGGCCAATCCCGGCCAGTTCGTCTACAACCGCCCGGACAAGGGTGGTTCGGGTGGCAATTTCGTGCGCCGCGCCATCCACCAGGCCAATGGCCTCGACCCGTCCATGTTCACTGTGGACAACTATACCGAGGAATTCGGCAACGAGTCGCTGGGCAAGGCGTGGGAAATCCTCAAGGACATCGCCCCGTCCCTCTATGACAATGGCGCCTATTCCTCGGGCAATACCCAGTCCATCCAGCTGCTGGCCCAGGGCGTGGTGACCATGGCTCCGGTCTGGTCCGACCAGGTGCTGCAGGCCATCGACCAGGGCGTGCTTCCGGCCGAAACCGGCCTCGTGCAGCTCCAGGACCTGGCGCTGGCCGGCGGTTTCACCCGCTCCATCGTCATCGAGAACGGCGTCAACCGCGACGCGGCCCTCAAGCTTGCCGATTTCATCCTGTCCGAAGAAATCCAGAGTGCCATCCTGACCGAACTGGGCGGCTTCCCCGGCGTGTCCTGGGACTATATCTCGGCCGAGCTGCGCGAAAAGTTCGCCGACATCGTCCCGACCACCATTCCCACCTTCCCCGGTGGTGCCTGGGATGCGGCCATCAATGATGGCTGGTACCGCAACGTGGCACCCAACGTCGATCGCAACTCGTGACCGACTCTGCTGCAGCGGCACCGCGGCCGCTTATCGAAAGCAACGACAGCAGGAGGCCATTCGGCCTCCTGCTCGTCGCCATCCCGGTCTTTCTCGTCGGCTGGCTGGTGATCTGGCCGATCATCAACGCCATCGGGCGCACGCTGTGGCGTCCGGATGCCGACGGCACTGTCGGGTTCAATCTCGACAGCTACGTTTTCTTCTTCTCCGACCAGTACAGCATCAACAACCTGACGGTGACGCTGTGGACGACGATGATGTGCGCCATCCTGCTGCTCGTCATCTGCCTTCCCATCGCCCTCTACCTGCGCTTCTCCACTGGCAGGCTGCCCGCCTATGTGCAGGCGCTGGCCATCTTTCCGATGTTCGTACCCTCGATCATCCTGGCCTATGCCTTCATCCGCGTGCTCGGGCCCAATGGCATGGTCGATATCCTGCTCAACTCGGTCGGCCTGCCCAAGATCCGCACGCCGTACCTGACGCCCTGGGGGCCGGTGATCGGCCTTGTCTGGGACAATATTCCATTGACCGTGCTGATCCTGCTCTCGGGCCTCGGGAACGTCGCCAACCAGTCGATCGAGGCGGCGCGCGATGTCGGTGCCAACCGGCTGCAGGTCTTCTGGCACATCATCCTGCCGCGCATCTCCAATTCGGTTCTGGTGGCCATTTCCTTCGCGGTGCTGGGCATTTTCTCGTCCTTCACCCTGCCTTACCTGCTGGGGCCGGCCTCGCCGGAAATGATGGGCCCGTTCATGAACCGCACCTTCCGCGAGGTGAATGACCCGCTCAACGCCATTACCCAGGCGGTCATCACCTTCTGCTTCTGCATCGCCTTCGGGCTGTTCTACGTGCGCTCGGTCGCGCGCAACCAGGGGAAGTGACATGGAACGCGTCGCGCCCATCACTGCCGCCCCGGCATTGGCCGTTCCCTCGCGTCCGCCTGTGGACTGGACCGGCATCCTCTTTGCCATCGCGTTATCGGCCGCCGTCATCGTGCCGCTTCTGGTGGTGGGGGTCTGGGCCTTCACCGAAGTCTGGCGCTATCCCAATGTCATCCCGCAGCAATTCGGCCTCCGGTTCTGGAACCAGACGCTGACGCGGCCGGACGTGTGGGCGGCGCTGACGCTCAGCCTGCAGCTGTCCACCGTGGTGACGCTGCTCTCGGCGGTCATCTGCCTGCCGGCGGCCTATGCCTTCGCCCGCCTCAACTTCCCCGGCCGCAATATCCTGTTCTTCTCGTTCCTGGCCGGACACGCCTTTCCCAAGTTCGGGCTGCTGATCGCCATTGCGGCGATCTTCCTGCAACTCAACCTCATCGGCACGTTCTGGGGCGTGGTGCTGATCCAGCTCGTGGGCACGCTGCTGTTCATGATCTGGATTCCCGTGGCCGCCTTCCAGTCAGTGGACCGACGCATGGAAGAGGCGGCGCGGGACGTGGGGGCTGGGCCACTGCGGGTCTTCTGGTCGATCACCCTGCCGCAGGCCGGGCCGACCATCGCGGCCGCGCTGCTCCTGAGCTTCGTGGGCACATTCTACGAGACCGAGGGCGCCTGGCTGATCGGCGCGCCCGGCATCCGCACCATGCCGGTGCTGATGATCTCCTTCATCAACAACCAGATGGTCATCCAGTATGGCGCCGTGCTCTCGGTCATGCTGTGGGTGCCGTCCTTCATCGCACTCATGTTCGCCCGCCGTGTCATCGGTGGCGGCGCCTTCGCCCGCGGCTTTGGCGGCTAGGGATAGATAATGTCAGTTCTCAAGATCACCGAAGTTTCCAAGATCTTCGCCGGCCCGACGGTTGCGGTGGACAAGTTCTCCCTCGAGGTCGCCGACGGGGAACTGGTGTGCCTGCTGGGCCCCTCGGGCTCGGGCAAATCCACCCTGCTGCGCATGGTGGGCGGCTTCGAGCGGCCCACCTCCGGCCAGATCACCATCGATGGCGAGGAGGTGACCCACCTGCCACCGGAGAAGCGCCCGACCGGCATGGTGTTCCAGAGTCACGCCCTGTGGACCCACATGGACGTGTTCAAGAACCTCGCCTTCGGCCTGAAGCTGCGCAAGCTGCCGGCCGCCGAGATCAGGGACAAGGTCGAGGCCGTGCTCGAGCTGGTGGGCCTTGCCGGCTATGGCAAGCGCGGCGTCAACCAGCTCTCGGGCGGGCAGCAGCAGCGCGTGGCGCTGGCGCGCTCGCTGGTGCTGGAGCCAAAAATCCTTTTGCTGGACGAACCCTTTGCCAGCCTCGACCAGCACCTGCGCGAGCGGCTGCGCGAGGAAGTGCGCGACATCCAGCAGCGATTGAAGATCACGACGCTCTTCGTCACCCACGGGCAGGACGAGGCGCTGGCCATGGCTGATCGGATCGTCGTCATGCGGGACGGCAAGACCGAGCAGGTCGACCGGCCAGACATCATCTACCGCGAACCGAAGACCCCGTTTGTCGCCGGCTTCATCGGCACGATGAACCTGGTGGAGGGCGCGGTCAGCAATGGCCGGTTCGAGCGCGCTGGTTTTACCGTGGACATGCCCATCGCCGATGGACCGGCAATCCTCGCGGTGCGGCCGGAGGCACTGGACTTGGTGGCTTCCGAGCCTGGCACGGCCCGGGTGCATCGGGTCACCGACTACGGCACGCATGGGCTGGTTGACCTGGATTTGCCCGACGGCACGAGGCTCAAGTCCATGGTCGCCCATCCGGACCTGTTCAGCGCCGGGCAGGGCGTCGATCTCAGGCCGCAGGCGGTCTCGGCCTATCGCGACAACAAGCGCGCCTATCGGAGCTGACATGGCGGACCCGCTCCATATCGACCGGAACGGCCACCGGACCTGGCTCAAATGGCACCGCGCGCGTCGCAGGGCCAGTGACCCGGTTTTCACCGGCGCGCGCATTCTCGAAGGGATGCGGCTCGGCGCCAGCGTCGAGGTGGACCTCGTGGTCCATGGTGATCACGGCTGTGCGGTTCTGCACAATTTTGAGCTCGACGAGGAGACCACCGGCACCGGCCTCGTGCGGGAGGCGTCGGCCGAGACAATCCGGACGCTGAACCTGCGGGACAATCGCGGCGCCGTGCTGCCGGACAAGGTGATGCTGCTGGAAGACCTGTGTGCCCTTCTGGTTCAGGATGCACCGGCCCCGGGCGCGCTCCTGCAGCTCGACTTCAAGGAAGAGCTGGCCGCGCTGGATGACAAGACCATGGCCAGCTTTGCGGCCAGCGTCACGCCGATCGCCGATGCTCTCATTCTCTCGGGGGGAGATCTGGGGGCCATCAACGCACTCGCCGAGGCCGCGCCTGCCATCCGGACCGGCTATGACCCCTGCTATGGTGACTCCCTCGCCCGGCTCAAGGCCAGCGGTGACTTCAGGACCTTCATCAATGAGGCCCTGGCCGCGGCGCCGAATGCGGCGATGATCTACCTCTCCCATGAGATTGTCCTGGCAGCCCAGGACGACGGACTGGATATCGTTGCGCCCGTGCAGGCTGCGGGCAAGCGTGTCGATGCGTGGACCATTCGCGAGGTGACGCCCGCGACCTTGGGCCAAGTCGAACGCCTTCTCGACCTCAAGGTCGACCAGATTACAACCGACGACCCGGAGGGGCTCTACGCGGCCCTCGCATCATGAGCTCAAATTACGACGCCATACTCGACAAAATGGTCGCTGCCGCCCGGGAGGCCGGGGTACTGACCCAGGCCCATTTCAAGCGGTTTCGCGATCTCGAAATCGGGGTAAAGGGGCCGGGTGACTTCGTTTCCGACGCTGATCGGGAGTCCGAGCAACTGATCCGCAAGCGCCTCTTCGAGATCGACCCGACCTGGAGCCTGACCGGCGAGGAGTTTGCTCCGGTCGATGGTTCGGACCCGGAGCATCGCTGGCTGGTGGACCCGATCGACGGCACGACGAATTTCCTCAACGGCCAGCACTACACGATCACCATTGCCCTGCGGCGCGGTAATGAAACGGTGTGCGGCCTCGTCTACGACCCGGTGGCCGACGAGATGTTCACGGCCGTGAAGGGCGCTGGCGCTTTCCTCAACGGCGAGAGGCTCTCGGTCAGCCGGTCGACCGACGTGGCCATGATGTGCGTGGGCACGGGCCTGCCCACACCGAACCTCAGTCTCCATCCAGGTGCCTATGCGCGGCTCGATGCCATCCGCGCGCCGATCGGGGCGGTGCGGATCGTCGGCAGCGCCGCCAATAGCTGCGCCTGGGTCGCCTGCGGGCGGCTGACCGGTTATTTCGAGGAAACCGGTTTCGTTGATACGGCCGCAGGCATCCTGCTGGTCGAGGAAGCGGGCGGTATCGTCACCGACTGGTGGGGAAGAGGCCCGGAGGTTTTCGAGCGCACCGGCTGCCTGATCGTGGCCAATGCAGCAACCCACGCCTATCTGCTGGAGCACCTCAAGGCGGTGCCCCCCAAGAATCCCAAGGCGTAAGCAAGGGTATCAGGGCATCAGCATGCCGCCATTGACCTCGATGGTCTGGCCGATGATGTAGCCGGAAAGGCTCGCACAGGCGAGGAAGAGGTAGGCGCCAACGCAATCCTCGGCCACCCCGAGACGGCCTTGCGGGATGGTCGCCAGCTGTGCCTTGAGCTGAGCCTCGGTGGAATAGCGCTCGTGGAAGGGCGTCTCGATGACGCCCGGCGCGACTGCATTGACGCGGATGCCAGATGAGATGAATTCCTTGGCCATGCCGCGCGTCACGTTGGACACGAAGGCCTTCGACGAGCCGTAAAGACCTGCGCCGCCGCTGGCGCCGTTGCGGGCGGCAACCGAGGTCGTGTTGATGATGAAGCCGCCACCGGCCGCCTTCATATGCGCAAAGGCGGCGCGGCTGGCGGCGATGACCGAGCGGCCATTGAGGTCCATGACTGCGTCATAGTGGGCGTCGGTCATTTCGGCATAGGGCAGGCGGGCCACCATGCCCCCGGCATTGTTGATGAGCCCATCGAGGCGCCCGAAGGCCGCTGCGGTTTCCTCGACGGCGCCGGCAATGGCGCCCGACTTGGACGCATCGGCGCGCACCAGATGGGCCTTGCCCCCGGCAGCGACCACGGCGTCGGCAACGGTCTTGGCCGCGTCGGCACTGGAATTGTAGTGCACGCCCACCATGGCGCCCTGCGCTCCGAAAGCCTTGGCGAGCGCTGCGCCGATCCCGGTGGAGGCGCCGGTGATGAGGACGGCCTTGCCGTTGAGTTCGGGGAGGGTGAGGACTGCCATGGGGTTCTCCTGGACACACGGTTTTGTCACGTTTCCGAACCGCAAAACCGCCCCTTGTGCCGGAAACGCGTCAGAGGCCGTCGCGGCCGCGGAAGCGGCGTTGGTAATCAGGATCGTAGAGCGAACTTTCGCGGAAGTCTTGGGCCGCGAGCCCCTTGCCGACGAAGATGATGGCGGTGCGCTCGATGGCTGGATCGAACCGGGCTTCGATGTCGCCGAGGGTGCCGCGTATGATCACTTCGCCGGGCCAGCTGGCATGGGCGACTATGGCGACGGGACAGTCGTCACCGTAGAGCGGGCGCAGGTCCGCGACGACCTTGCCCAGCGAATGGATGGCCAGATGGATGGCCAAGGTCGCGCCGGTGGCGCCGAATGCGGAGAGTGTTTCGCCCTCGGGCATGGGCGAGGCCCGGCCGCCGACACGGGTCAGAACCACGGACTGATTGACGGCCGGAATGGTGAGCTCGCGTCCGAGCGCTGCTGCGGCTGCAGCGAAGGCCGGGACGCCGGGAGTGAGGGTATAGGGGATGCCGAGACGGTCGAGCCGCCGCATCTGTTCGGCCACGGCACTCCAGATGGAGAGATCGCCCGAATGGAGACGCGCCACATCTTCGCCGGCAGTATGGGCGCGCACATATTCGGCTTCGATCTCGTCGAGTGACATGGGCGCGGTGTCGACGAGACGGGTCCCGGGCCCGCACCAGTCGAGCATCTCGCGGGGCACGATGGAGCCGGCATAGAGACAGACCGGGCAGCGCGCGAGGAGATCGCGCCCGCGCACGGTGATGAGATCGGCCGCGCCGGGGCCGGCGCCGATGAAATGCACGGTCATGCCTTCGTCCAACGCCATTGGGTGATCGGCATGGCAGGACGCCAGCCGCTCATTGTGCCGAGCGGGACTGCCTGGGCGACGGACAGGCGGACGAGCTCGCCGCCATGCCGGGCCTGAAGCGTGAGCAGCGCCTGCTCCATTTCGAGGCTGACGGCATTGGCGACCAGCCGCCCATCGGGCCTGAGGGCGCTCATGGCGGCGTCCATGACGCCGGGCGTGGTGCCGCCGCCACCGACGAAGACGGCATGCGGGGCATCGAGCCCGGCCAGGGCCGAGGGGGCAGCGCCGCCGACGACGCGCAGGTCGGGGACGCCGAAATGCCTTGCATTGCGGGCAATGCGCTCGGCCCGTTCGGGTTCGCTTTCAATGGCAATGGCCCGCAGGCTTGGATCGGCCAGCATCCATTCGATGCCGATGGAGCCCGATCCCGCCCCGATATCCCAGAGCAATTCGCGCGGACGCGGCGCGAGAGCCGAGAGGGTGAGCGCGCGAATGTCGCGCTTGGTGATCTGCCCATCATGCTCGAAGAGGGCGTCTTCGAGGCCCGCGGCGCGCGGCAAAATTCGGGCACCGGGCAGGGGCACGACGGTGACGGCGCAAACATTGAGCGGGTCGATATCGGCAAAGGTGAAGCTGTCGGCCATTTGCGAGCGCATGGCTTCGCGCGGGCCGCCCAGGGCCTCAAGCACGGTAATGATCGAGCGGCCGAACCCGGCCTCGACCAGGAGCGCCGCCAGGGCGCCCGGCCCCTTTTCGTCGGAGGTCAGCGCCAGGATGCGCGCCCCGGCATGCAGATGCGGCCGGATGAGGTCGATCGGGCGGCCATGTAGCGACAGGCTCACCACATCCTGCAAGGGCCAGCCAAGCCGGGCAGCCGCGAGGCTGAAGGCAGATGGATGGGGAATGACCAGCATCTGCGCCGGATCGACATGGCGCGACAGGGTCGCGCCGACCCCGTAGTTGAAAGGGTCACCGGAGGCGAGGACGCAGACCTTGCGACCGCGCGCCGCCAGCACCGCCTCGATGGAATTGGTGAAGGGAGTCGTCCAGGCAATCTGCTCGCCATGGATGGCCGGCCCGGCCAGGTCGAGATGGCGGGCACCGCCAAAGACGATCTCGGCGCCGGCCAGGGCCGCGCGGGCCGCGGGGGAGAGGCCATAGAGGCCGTCTTCGCCGATGCCGACAATGGTGAGCCATGGCACGGTCATCAGCTGGCGCTCCGCGGAGAATAGACCAGCGGATCCATGCCGGGCCGCTCGACGATGCGCGTTTCGGCCGAGCCGATAATGATGCAGGTGGCCATGTCGGCCTGCTGGCGATCCGCTTCGCCCAGCGGCAGGACAACGAAATTTTCGTCAGGACGGCCGACGGCGCGCCCGAAGATGACCGGCGTCGTGACGGGCAGGACTTCGCGCAGGATCCTGAACGCCGTAGCCAATTGCCAGGGCCGGGCCTTCGATATGGGATTGTAGAGGGCAATGACGAGGCCGGCCTCGGCCACAGCGCGCAGGCGGCGCTCGATCAATTCCCAGGGCTTCAAATTGTCCGAAAGCGAAATGGCGCAGAAATCGTGGCCGAGGGGCGCTCCGGCGCGGGCGGCAACAGCCAGCATGGCGGTGACGCCAGGCAGGACCGTGATATCAAGCCGTCGCCAGGTCTCGGGACCATGCTCGACGGCTTCGCAGATGGCGGCCGCCATGGCAAAGACGCCCGGATCGCCCCCGGAGACGACGCAGACCGAGGCGCCCTTCGAGGCGGCATCGAGCGCGGCGCGGGCCCGGTCGATCTCCTCGCGATTGTCCGAGGCCATCCGCTGCTGGTCTGGGCGCAGGGACAGGCGATCGAGATAGGGTCCATAGCCGAAGAACTGCTCCCCCTGGGCAATGGCGTCCATGACCTGCGGCGTGGTCTGGCTGGGATTGCCCGGCCCCGTGCCGATGACGGTCAGCTTGCCCGTCATGGCCTCGCGCTCCAGCCGGGCACGAGGACGAGCGAGAAGTAGGGGGCGCTGTCATCCGGCTTGTCGGCGAGTGCGATGGAGGCGCCATTGTCCATGGTGCCGCGCTCGACATAGACGGCCCCTTCGAGGCGGCCCGCCTCGTTGAGGGCGGCGCGAACCTTGGGCAGGTTGCGCCCCAGCTTCATGATGACGGCGCCCTGCGTGTCATTGAGCCGGCGCGATAGCTCCTGCTGGTCGAGCGTCCCCGGCAGGATGGTGAGGATATCGTCGCCCTGCACCAGCGGCAGGCCGGCAGCGGACCAGCAGCCCGACATGGCGGTGATGCCAGGGATGACTTCGGTGGGGTAGCGCGGCGCGAGGCGCACATGCAGGTGCATGTAGCTGCCATAGAAGAGCGGGTCGCCCTCGCTGAGCACGGCAACGGTGCGGCCGGCATCGAGATGCGCGGCGAGGCGCTCGGCGGCCTCGGCGTAGAAGCCCTGGATCTGGTCCTTGTAGCCATCGTCATGGCGGTGGAGTTCGGTGGTCACCGGATAGTCGAGCGCTTCCTCGATCTGGCCGGGATGGAAATGCGAGGCCGCGATGGCGCGCGCATTGCTCGGATTGCCGCGCTTGGCGAAATAGGCCACGACATCGGCCGAGGCGATGGCGCGGGCGGCCTTGAGGGTGATGAGGTCCGGATCGCCCGGACCGGTGCCGACGCCGATGAGTTTCCCGGTCACAGGCCAGCCCTCGCCAGGGCATTGAGGCAGGCCGAGGTGATGGCGCTGCCGCCCAGCCGCCCGCGAACGATGGCATAGGGCACGCCATAGGAATTCTCGGCCAGCGCATCCTTGGATTCGGCCGCGCCGACAAAGCCCACTGGCATGCCAAGGATGGCGGCCGGTTTTGGGGCCCCGTCGCGCAGCATTTCGAGCAGATGGAAGAGCGCGGTCGGCGCATTGCCTATGGCGACCACGGCGCCTTCGAGATGCCTGTCCCAGAGATGCAGCGCGGCGGCCGAGCGGGTATTGCCGATGGCGGCGGCGATGTCGGGCGTGCGGGGATCGCGCAGGGTGCAGATGACCTCGTTATTCGCCGGCAGGCGGGCGGCGGTGACTCCGCGCGCCACCATTTCGGCATCGCAGAGAATGGGCGCACCGGCCATCAGCGCACGGCGCGCAGCGGTGACGAAGCCTTGGCCGAAGACGAAATGCTCCGCCGCGTCGACCATGCCGGCGGCGTGAATCATGCGGACGGCAAGTTCGGCCTCGTCATCGGCGAAGCGCGAGAGATCGGCCTCGGACCGGATGATGGCGAAGGACTGGCGATAGATGCTGTCGCCATCCTTGATGTAGTCGTACTGGGTCATTGTCTGCCCTGGTGCAGGACGAGGGCATCGGCAAGCCCGGCCTCGTCCAGGATGTGCACTGGCGTATCGCCCGCCCGGCCATCGATGACAAGGCCAATCCCGTCCGGGCGTCCCACCAGCGTCACTTCGGCGCGGCGTGGATGGGCGCAACCCTTGGCGCAGCCGGAGACATGCAGATGCCGGTCCGGAAGCATATGAGGCGCGAGCCTGGCGGCGATTTCGCGCGTCGGGATATGGCCCGAAGTGCAGCCCCGATTGCCGATACAGGCGCTGACGCGGCGGCGGGGATCATCGGAGCGGGTGATGAAACCGAGGGTGGCTGCGACCTCGATCAGCGTTTCGGGTGCGTTGTCGAGGTAAAGGCTGTGATCGGGGCCAAGGCGCAGGGTTTCGGTGCCCGCAGTCGCGGCCGCGTCGCAAAGGGCGATCAGACCCGGGCTGCGGACGGAGCCAAAGGGCAGGGCGATGGGTGTGGTGTAACCATTGGTGAGATTAAGCCTGCCGGTCGGCTCATTCGCCCTGTCGCGGACGGGAGAGGGAGCCGGTGCGCCGGAGGCCGGGAAGAGGTCCGTTGCCCTTGCCTCGGGCCCCATGGCGGCAAGGGCGCCGAGCAGCGCCAGGGCTGTCGCGATGGCGCCGTCCGCATCGACCTGCTGCGGCTTGCCGCCGCCCAGGGTCAAGGCC
>CAMLKN010000058.1 GCA_946480655.1 uncultured Devosia sp.
CGAACTGCTCAGCATGGACTGGTATGTCGAAGGCGTCATCCCGCCGGCGTGATCGCGCTGGTTGACGTGAACTGAGGGGGCGGGTGTGAGCCCGCCCCTATTCTTCTCCCCATGGGGGAGAAGGTGGCGCGTAGCGCCGGTTGAGGGGGGCTGTCGCGAGTCCCGAACGCGCGGGTGGCACCCCCTCACCGACTCGGCCTTCGGCCGAGCCACCTCTCCCCGATGGGGAGAGGAACAAAGGGGACCGAGACCATGGGCGATCTGGCAATCTTTTACGAATGGGCGATGTTTGCCGTGCGCTGGCTGCATGTGGTGACGGCCATTGCCTGGATCGGCTCGTCCTTCTATTTCATCGCGCTGGATCTGGGCCTGAGGAAGACCCCGAGCCTGCCGCCGCTTGCCCATGGCGAGGAATGGCAGGTGCATGGCGGGGGCTTTTATCACATCCAGAAATACCTGGTGGCGCCCGAATTCCTGCCCGAGCACCTGACCTGGTTCAAATGGGAAAGCTACGCGACCTGGCTTTCAGGCGCGATGCTGCTGGTGCTGCTCTATTACGTTGGCGCTGACCTGTTCCTCATAGACCGCAACGTGCTTGACGTGCCCAACTGGGTGGCGATCCTGCTCTCGGCCGGGTCCATCGTGCTGGGCTGGCTGCTCTACGACACGCTCTGCAAGTCACCCATCGGCCAGTCGACGACCGGGCTGATGCTGGTGCTGTTCGCCATCCTGGTGGCCATGAGCTGGGGCTATACGCAACTCTTCACCGGTCGCGCGGCCATGCTGCATATGGGTGCCTTCACGGCGACCATCATGACCGCCAATGTGGCCATGATCATCATTCCCAACCAGAAGATCGTGGTGGGGGACCTGAAGGCCGGGCGGGTGCCCGACGCCAAATATGGCAAGATCGCCAAGCAGCGCTCGCTGCACAACAACTACCTGACGCTACCCGTCATCTTCTTCATGCTCTCGAGCCACTATCCGCTGGCCTTTGCCACGCAGTGGAACTGGATCATCGCCTCACTGATCTTCCTCGTCGGCGTCGTCATCCGGCACTATTTCAACACGCGCCACGCGCGGAAGGGCAATCCGCACTGGACCTGGGCGGTGGCGGTGATCCTGATGCTGGTGATCGCCTGGCTCTCGACGTCGCCCAAGCTGCCGGGCACTGAGAGCGAACCCCTGGTGACCGCGAGCGGCGAGCGCTTCATGGCGACCGAACACTTCGCCGCGGCGAGCCAGACGGTGCAGGCGCGCTGCGGCATGTGCCACACCGCCGTGCCGGCCTGGGAGGGTGTCTACGAGGCGCCCAAGAATGTCATTCTCGACAATGATGTGGCTGTTGCCAACAATGCCCATCAGATCGCCATGCAGGCCGGCTGGAGCCATGCCATGCCGCCGGGCAATGTCACCGAAATGACCGCGGCGGAGCGGGCGCTGCTGGTCGAGTGGTATCGCGAGGGGTCTGGCTCATGAGCCGGACCATTCTGCGCGGCCGGGTGCTGAGCTTTCACCGTGCGCCGCAGGCCATCGACGATGCCGAGAGCTATCTCTATCTCGAGGACGGGGCGGTTTCGATCGATGACGGGATCGTCGTGGCGGTGGGCGATTTCGGCGCCGCCGAGACGACCGGTGCCACGGTCATTGACCACCGGCCCAACCTGATCCTGCCCGGCTTCATCGACCTGCATCTGCATTATGTGCAGAGCCAGATGATGGCCGCTTATGCCGGTTCGCTGCTGGAGTGGCTCAATACCTATACCTTCATCGAAGAGCAGAAGTTTTCCCAGCAGGGGCATGCCGATGCGGTGGCCGTCGATTTCTACGATGCGCTGATCCGGCACGGCACGACCACGGCGGTGGCCTATTGCTCGAGCCATCCGCGCTCGGTCGATGCCTTCTTCGCGGAAGCGCAGCGGCGCAACATGCTGATGGTCGGCGGCAAGGTGATGATGGATCGCAATGCTCCCGAAGGCCTCTGCGACACGGCGCAATCGGGCTATGACGACACCAAGGCGCTGATCGCCCGCTGGCACGGGCGGGGAAGGGCGCTCTATGCGATCTCGCCGCGCTTTGCCATCACCTCGACGCCGGCGCAGATGGCGGCAGCGCAGGCGCTCGTGGTCGAGCATCCCGACTGCTACGTGCAGACGCATTTGAGCGAGAACGACGCCGAAATCACCTATTCGATGGAGCTCTATCCCGGCTCGCCGGACTATACCGGGATCTATGAGGACTACGGTCTGCTGGGCCGCAAGACGCTGCTGGGGCACTGCATCCATCTCAATCATCGCGAGACAGGAGTGCTTGCGGAAACCGGCGCAGTGGCCGTGTTCTGCCCGACGTCGAACCTGTTCCTCGGCTCGGGCCTGTTCGACCGCGAGCGGCTGATGAACAATGGCGTGCGGGTGGGCATTGCCACCGATATCGGCGGGGGCACGAGCGTCTCCATGCTGCGCACGCTGGACGAGGGCTACAAGGTGCTGCAATTGCGCGGCCAGCGGCTCAATCCCTTCGCCTCGTTCCACATGGCGACGCGCGGCAATGCCGAGGCACTGGCGCTGGAGGACACGATCGGCTCGATCGCGCCGGGCATGGCCGCGGACCTTGTCGTGCTCGATTCCGCGGCGACGCCGACCATGAGGATGCGGCACGCCACGATGAGCGCGCTGGCCGAGGAACTGTTCCTGCTGCAGACCATGGGCGACGACCGGGCGATTGCCGAGGTCTATGTGGCTGGCGCAAGGGCGAAGTCGACTTTAGGCGGGTTGTGAGCCATTTGTGCTTCGCCTAGGTTGCGGCGGGCTTCTCCCCCCGGGAGCGGCGTAGAAAGAGCGAGACGTCACCCATGACTGACTACCTGACCAAATCCGGCCTTTCCGTGCACAAGCTGCTTGTCGACTTCGTCGAGAAAGAAGCGCTGCCGGGACTGGCGGTATCGGCGGAGCAGTTCTGGGATGGGCTGGCGGGGTTGGCGCGCGAACATGTGCCGACCAATGCGCGGCTGCTGGCCAAGCGCGATGATATCCAGGCCAGGATCGACGAATGGCACCGCAAGTATGGGCCGGTGGCCAATAATGCGCAGGGCTATGAGTTCTTTCTGAAAGAGATCGGATACCTGGTGCCGGAGCCGGGCGATTTCACCATCGAGACCGAGGGGCTCGATCCGGAAATTTCGAGCATTTGCGGGCCGCAGCTGGTCGTGCCGGTCAGCAATGCCCGCTATGCGCTCAATGCCGCCAATGCGCGCTGGGGTAGTCTCTACGACGCCCTCTATGGCACGGACGCAATTTCGCGCGAGGGTGAGCTGGCGCCGGGCAAGGGGTTCAATGCCAAGCGCGGCGCGGCGGTAGTGGCGCGGGCGGCGCAGTTCCTCGACGAGGCGTTTCCGCTGAGCACCGGCAGCCATGCCGATGTCACCAGCTATGTCGTGGTGGAGCAGGGCGGGATCGCCAATTTCGTCATCGACACCAAGGCCGGGCCGGCGACGCTCAAGGATGGCGCGGCTTTCGTGGGTTATGCCGGCAAGGGCGACAAGGCCGAAATCGTGCTTCGGCACAATGGGCTTCACGCGGTTCTCGTCATCGACCGGTCGAGCCCGATTGGCGCGACGCACCCAGCGGGCCTCAGCGACGTCATCGTCGAGGCGGCGCTGACGACGATCCAGGATTGCGAGGATTCGGTGGCCGCTGTGGATGCCGAGGACAAGGTCGGCGTCTATCGCAACTGGCTGGGGCTGATGCAGGGGACGCTCGAAGACACGTTCGAGAAAGGCGGGCAGACCATTACCCGCAAGCTCAAGGCCGACCGGGTCTACCAGGGTGCCAATGGCGGTGAACTGGTGCTCAAGGGGCGTTCGCTGCTCCTGGTGCGCAATGTCGGGCACCTGATGACCACCGATGCGGTGCTGCTCGATGGCAAGCCCATTGGCGAGGGGCTGATGGATGCGGCGGTGACGGCGCTCTGTGCCATGCACGACAGGGGCGCCAATGCCCGCAATGGCGCGATCTATGTGGTCAAACCCAAGATGCACGGGCCCGAGGAAGTGGCCTTTGCCTGCGCCATCTTTGCCTCGGTCGAAGGGTTCCTGGGGCTCAAGCCGAACACGATCAAGATCGGCATCATGGATGAGGAGCGCCGGACCTCGGCCAACCTCAAGGCCGCGATCTACGAAGCGCGGAGCCGCGTGTTCTTCATCAATACCGGCTTCCTCGACCGCACGGGCGACGAGATCCATACGTCGATGGAGGCAGGTGCGGTGCTGCGCAAGGACGAGATCAAGTCCGAGCGCTGGATATCCTCCTATGAGGACCGCAATGTGCTGATCGGCCTTGCCACCGGCTTTTCGGGCCGGGCGCAGATCGGCAAGGGCATGTGGGCGCGGCCGGACGACATGGCCGCAATGATGCAGGCCAAGATCGGACACCCGAATGCCGGCGCCAACACGGCCTGGGTGCCTTCGCCGACCGCGGCGACGCTGCATGCGCTGCACTACCACCAGGTCGATGTGTTCGAGGCGCAGAAGCGGCGGCACAACCAGCCAGTGCCGGGCCTCAGCGATCTCTTCTCCATGCCGGTGCAGGCGCCCTATTCGCTCAGTCGCGAGGAAATCACCCGCGAGCTCGAAAACAATGCGCAGGGCATTCTGGGCTATGTGGTGCGGTGGGTGCAGCAGGGCGTGGGCTGTTCCAAGGTTCCGGACATCAACAATGTCGGGCTGATGGAAGACCGGGCGACCTGCCGTATTTCATCCCAGGCGGTGGCCAATTGGCTGCGTCATGGCCTCGTCAGCCGCGACGAGGTGACGGCCGTGTTCGAGCGCATGGCGGCGGTCGTCGACGAGCAGAATGCCGACGATCCGCTCTATCGGCCCATGGCGGACAATTTCCAGTCCGTCGCCTTCCAGGCGGCACTGGACCTGGCGCTGCATGGGGCCGACCAGCCCAGCGGCTATACCGAGCCGCTGCTGCATGCGGCGCGGCGGAAGGTGAAGGCAAGGGACGCGAGGTAGGGGCGACCATACTGGAGTCGAACACCCTCCCCTTGACGGGGAGGGTTGGGGAAGGGTGCTTTCAGCCCCGGACATCCGGTGCGTGGCGCACCCCCTGCCAACCTCCCCCGTCTAGGGGGAGGTGTCGCGCTGGTGAGTGCAGAAGCATCGGCGCTCTGCCGCGCGCCTATTCGCAGGTGAAGCTCTCGTGGCTCTTCTCGTCGCCGCCGGTATAGCGGGCGATGAGCGGATGCGGGCAGAGCTTGCGGGTGATGCCGATCATGTCCGGGACATACTTGTTGTCCGGCGTGACCTCGGCGACCAGCGCGCCCGGCTGCTTGCCGTTTTCGACCCAATCCACCAAAGCATCGAAGGCATCGAACTTGTCCGTCGCGGGGCTCCCCGAGCCGTGACCCATGCCGGGCACGGTATAAAGCATGGCGAAGTCCTCGGCCTCGCCGCCGTTATTGGCGTCGAGCTTTTCGTACCAGCTGATAGTGTCCATGACCGAAAAGACCGGATCGCTGATGCCGTGGAAGACGATCAACTTGCCGCCGGCATCGCGGAACGCGGCCAGTTCAGGATTGTCCATGTCGGTTGGCGTCATGAACTCGACCGGCGACTCGGTGAAGGTGGCGTCCGTTGCCGTAACCGTGGCGTCCGTGTCGAAGTCATAGTCGAGCAGGAACTGCAGCAGCGAGGCTGGATCGCCGCCGACTTCGACAGGCGGATTGGAGAAGATCATGGCCAGCGAGGAGGCGCCCATGGTGGCAATCAGCGGGAGATTGTCCCAAGGCGGAATCGGGCTTTCCAGCTTCCAGAAGCGCCAGTCGCCGGTGGCGATACCACGATCCCAGGCCCAGTTGGTATAGAGCGCTTCGCCCTTGGAATTGGTCGGGCCAGCATGAATGCGCCGCAGGGCCTCAACCTGGGCCGGGCTGAGGCAGGCCTCGGTGGCGTTGCCCTCGCAAGTGAGCGCCGAAATGTCGAAGGTTGCCTGGCAGGCAGGGCTATCGGCAATGATGCCGTCCTCCAGCCCGTCCAAACCGTCGCAGGCGGCGACGATGGCGTCACCGACCAGTTGCAGTTCCTCCGGTGTGAAGGCCTTGCGGACATCGCCATTGACGGCGTGGAAGCTCTGCACGTCCCATGCGTGTTGCACGGCGGCGCGCGGCAGGTTGAAGCCGGGATAGGCGGCAAGAATGCCGTCGAAGGCCTCCGGCGACCGCGTCGCCTGCACCATGGCATGTCGGCCGCCATTGGAACCGCCGACGCCATAGCTGAAGGCGATAGCCTCACCATAGTAGTCCTCGACCAGCTTGGTCGCGACGGGATTGAGCTTCATCACCGCGCCATAGCCGTAGTCGCTGCGGGCTTCCGGATCGAAGCCGAACTTGGCGCCGCTGGCGAGCCCCGCCTCTTGATGGACCGAGCCGTCATGGCCGGCGTCGCTGGAGACGACGGCATAACCACGGGCGAGCGCTGAGTCGGAGGGGTCGCCATTGAGCAGGTTGCCCATGGCCGGAACAACGGCGCCGTCATTGCCGCCGTTGAACTGGTGCACGAAGCGGCCATTCCAGTCGTCCGGCAGGCGCAGCTCGAAGCTCACCTTGTAGGTGTTGCCGTCAATGCCGGTGCGCTCGCCGACATGGCCCCGCACCAGGCAGTGCGCGGTCGGCGACTCTTCGCCCACGGGTGTCGGCGTGGCTTCAGCAATAACGAGGTCCTCCACCCCGAAATCATGGCCGGTCACCGCGCTGCAATCCAAAGCTTCCGCATGTGCTGTTCCTGCCCATGCGCAGGCCACCATCAGGGTGCCCAGCGCCGCGGAACTGCGCCAAATCGTCGTCATCTCATCCTCCCTAGAGCATCATTGATGCCTCGTTATTGTTATGCGCAATAACAAAAAGGGCAAGAGGGGGTACTGCTTTGCCAGGCTACGCGGCTGTCTCCAGACCGGCGCCGGGCAAAAGGCAAAACCATTCAGTGGTCTGCGGTTTATCGATTTAGCCGTCGTGCTGTGGATAAGTCGTGCGTTGCAGCCTTGAGGTTCGTGCCTCAATCCAGCCGGTAGGTCGGCAGCATTATGCTCGTTTGTGCGTGAGCAATTTCCATGTCGTTCGCGACCATGTCGACGGCCGTGTTGATCGGCTCGGCCGTGCCCATGTTGCGCGCGTAGCGCGGATGGGCGCCCGAGGCGATGAGCAGGCGCAGGCGGTGGCCGGGCAGGAAACTGTGGGCCGTGGCATGGAGGGGAAAGGTCAGGCGCCAACTGCCATCGGGCTCGGCTGGCGTCTGGGGTGTCACTCGCACAAAGCCATCGCAGATGTTGCGGGACACGCCGTCCGGGCCCACATCGTTGAGACGGACGAAGAAGTCGGCATGGGGCAGACTGGCGCGGGCCACCAGGGTCACCTGGCATTGGCCGATGACGGTCAGCTCGCTGGTCAATACCCGGCTGGTATAGACGAGGACGTCCGGACGATTTTCCAGCGGTCCGTTGTCGACGCTACCGGCCCCGGTGAAGGCAAAAATGGCGCCTCCCAGATTGGGGGTGGGATCGGCAGGGTCGTAGCGATAGGCCGCATTGCCGTTGTCCGTGGCGCCATGGTCGGCAAGGGTACCATTGCTGCCGAGCGACCAGGTTTGCGGCAATGGCGGTCCGGGCGGGTAGGTCTCGAATTCGTGCCATTCGTCGCGCCCGGAAATGTGCAGGCGCACGGGGCGGGTGCGCAGGCCGGCGCGGTCGCCCATCAGGCAGGCGCGCATCCAGATCAGCGTCTCACGCAGATTGTCGCGCTGCAGTTCCTCGGCAATGTGAAACCAAGTCCCGACCGTGAGATAGGGCCGATGGCCGAGCGCCACGAGGCGCTGGTAGTCGGCCAGGAGCGGATCGAGCATGAAGTCGAACCAGCCGGAGATGAAGTGGACTGGTGGAGTCCTGTCGTTGAGGCGGTGGCGATGGTCGAGCGCGGTCCAGAAGGCGTCATTGCCGATGGCGTGTTCGAACCAGTGGCGCCAGAAGCCGATCTTGTGGCCTACGGCCTTCCGATCGGCCTCGATCAGCGGCAGGACGGCGGCCGCCCTCTGCGTGCGGCGCTCGATATCGCCCGAAAACATGCGGGCCGCCGTCGCCAGCGGACGATGGCGCAGGCCCTCAATCACCTGCACCCAGCTCAGCCACAGGTTGAGATGAAAGGCCCCGGAGGGAAAGACAACCGGCCGGAAATCGGCGGTCGTGACCTTGACGGCCAGGGCCGCCGTCTCGGGCAGGGCGTCACTGATCGCCCATTGCGCATAGCCCAGGTAGGACGGACCGGTCAGTCCAATGCGGCCATCAAACCAGGGCTGCGCCTTGATCCAGGCGAGCGTGGCGAGACCATCGGCGCGCTCATTGGCGAAGGGGTCGAACTCCCCGCCAGAGCGTTCGGTGCCGCGACAGGCCTGGATGACGACATGAAAGCCGCGCTCGGCATAGGCTTCGGCAATGCCGGCGAAGCCACGTCGTCCATAGGGCAGGCGCATCAGGATGGTCGGGTGAGGGCCCGGCGCATCCGGTGCATAGTGGTCGGTCTTGAGCAGGACACCATCGGCCATGGGAACGGCAATGCCGCGCTTGCGCCGCACGCCATTGAGCCGCGGCGGCAGGTCTTCGACCCAAGCCAGGTAGAGCGAGGGGAGGCTCATTGCTGGGAACTTCCATTTGAGATGGAAAGGGATCTGCGAAGCGCTTCCAAACCGTGGAGATGTTGGATGTTGGCCCGAGGCGGAGCGGCAAAACGGGGAAACACGACTGATCCTTCCGGGTTGACGCGTCCGGTGCCCTGAATCTGATCCACACCAAGGCATCTGCCAAGGGTCTTGATTGTAAGTGAGTACTTACTTACAATGTTGAACCATCAGCAGATCGGTTTGGAGGTGTTCAAATGCGTCAATCAAGCGAGGGGCCAATGCACAGCCCCATCATGCGCGCGGCTCTGGTCGTGCCCGTGGTCATCATGTTCCTGTTTTCCTTCTTCAATCTGTCGGCACCGCTCGATGCGCAGAAGGCCATGGCCGGGCTGAGCATTGGCGTGGTCAATCTCGATACCGGCATGGGGCCGCTCAAGCTTTCCGACCGGATGATGGATGGCATGGGTGAACGCCTGCCATTCGCGGTCGTGCCAATGGAAACTGCCGAGGCTGGAAAGGCGGCGCTCGAAGCGGGGGAGGTGGCAGCGCTGCTGACCGTGCCGGCGGATTTTTCCAGTGCTGCGGCCAGCGGGGGCACGATCAACATGGTGGTGACGTCCACCCAGCACCTGACGCCAGTCGAAGCGCAATTGGGCGCCATGCTCGGCCAGCAACTGCAGATGGGTGCCGCGGCGGCAATGGCGCAAGCGCCTTTGCCGGTCAAGCCGACGCTGACCGTTAGCAGTGAAGTGCTGCACCAGGCCCCCAACCAGTCGGCCTTGCTGGCGCCGGCCATTGCGACATTCGCCATTTGGGTGGGTAGTCTTGCGGGTGGGGTCATGCTGTTTGTCGCGACCGAGCAGGCCAAGGGTGGGCTCGGTACCAACCGCGTCCTGGGCCTGCGTCTGGCGGTGCCGCTGGTTGTGTCCGGGCTCGCCAGTCTCGTCCTTGGGCTGGTCATCGCCTGGCTGGGGGAGAGCTGGGCCGCTTTCCTGCCGCTTTGGCTGGTGCTCTGGGCCGGCATCTATGCCGTGGGTCTACTACTGGGGGGACTGCTTGCCGCGTTCAAGCTGTGGGCCCTGGTGGTCATCCTCCCCCTGGTCTTTTACCAGAGCCTGCTGGCCGGTGCGCAGGCCCCGGTACGTGCGGCGCCGGACTGGCTGCGCTGGCTTGGCGAGACCCTGCCTTTTCATGTTCTGCCGCAGGCGGTGCGGTCCGTGCTGATCGGTGGGCCGGATGGCGGTTTCTGGCCGGTGGCGGGCTGGAGTGTGCTGGTCGGGGTGGTGTTGATCGCTGCCGGGACTTATGTGTGGTCGGGCATGAAACGGAACACGGTTGCAAACCAGCATGGCTGAAGCCGGCCCCAGTGTCACATCGGCCACCGCCGTGGCCGATGTGATGGAACAGGAAGAAGGGGCGATGACGCCCGCCAAGCGCAGGATCGTCGAAATGGCGGTCCTGGCTTTTGCCGAGCAGGGCTATGCGGCCACCTCGACGCGCGACATCGCCACGCGGGCGGGTGTGTCCGAGGCCGCAATCTTCCGGCACTTTTCAAGCAAGAAAGACCTTCTGGTCCGCATCGTGCGTCCCTTGGCGGGGCGCCTCATCGTGCCCACCGGGCTCGATGAACTGGCCGAGGCCATGCAGAGCGAAGCCAGCCTCGAAGGGATCCTGCGCCGATTGCTGACGACACGGCTGGCCTTTGCGCGCCGTTTTGCGCCGCTGGTGCGCATCATGGTGCAGGAAGTGCCCTTCCACCCCGAATTGCGCGAGGTCATGGCCCCGCATGTGGCCAAGGTGCGGGCGCAACTGAGCCTGCTGCTGGCCGCGCAGGTGCAAGCGGGTCAGGCGCGTGCCATCGACGTTGACAGCCTGCTGCGCATCGGCGCCTCGATTTTCATGGGCTATGTGCTGGCCTCCAGCCTGCCCCTGAACCGCACCTGGGATGACGAAGCCGAAATCGCCATCATGGCCGGCATGATGGCCAAGGGGCTGAGGCCGGACTGATCAGCCAACAAAGTCGAACTTGTCGACGTCGAACAGGCCCCGGTCGGTCATCTTGAGATGCGGGATGACCGGCAGGGCGAGGAAGGCCACCTGCAGGAAGGGTTCGGGCAGGACGCAGTCGAGCGCCTTGGCCGCATCGCGCAGATGATGGAGGTCGTGGGCGACTTCCTCAAAGGGTTTGAGGCTCATGAGCCCGGCAATGGGAAGGGCCAGTTCGGCGGTGACCCTGCCGCCATCGGCAACGGCGAAGCCGCCGCCCAGTTCGATCAGTCGATTGACCGCTGCCGCCATGTCGGCGTCATTGGCGCCGACAACGGTGATATTGTGGCTGTCGTGCCCGACTGACGAGGCGATGGCGCCACGCTTTAGTCCGAAGCCGGTGACGAAGGCGCGGCCGATATTGCCGTTCTTGCCGTGACGCTC
>CAMLKN010000059.1 GCA_946480655.1 uncultured Devosia sp.
GTGCCCTGACGGTTCGCCCAGGCGGTGATGTAAGTGGTGTGAATCGGCATCTGCGATGCGAGATTGACGTCCAGGCGCTCCAGCGAAGCGAAAGTCTGATCCACACGCGCCTGATCCCAGTCGCCGTTGTCGCGCAGGAGCCATGCCACGAGCTGGTTGACGCCATCGACGCGAACGCATCCGGAGGAGTGGAATCGAGCGTTTTCACCGAATAGCGCACGCGAGGGCGTGTCGTGCAGGTAAACGTCGAACGGGTTGTGGAAGTTGATCTTGCAGTGCCCCATGGAATTGGCGGCACCGGGTTCCTGGCGGTACATGTAGTTCACCTGGGCATCGGTGATGTTGGCCCAATCGATCGTTGACGGATCGATGGTGTTCCCGTTGCCGTCGTAGATGAAGATGTTCTGCTCGGTCAGATAGTTGGGGTTCTCCAGCATGTATTTGGTCAGATCCTGGCGAACCAGCGACTTGGGCACATGCCAGTAGGGATTGAAATTGACCTGGTGGATCTTGCTCGCAAGAATCGGCGTGGCGCGCTCAACGCGACCGACCACGGCCGTGTGGCGCTGCTCGACCATGCCGCCACCGACGGCCTCGATTGTGGCCGCAGGAATATTCACGACGACGTAGCGGTCAGTGAGCTGAGGCGCCATGTTCTGGACGCGGGTGTAGTTGAGATAGAGCTGCTGCAGGCGCGTAGCGGCCGGCACATTCATGGCGTACCATGTCGCCTCGTCGATCTGGCCGGTGACGACCAAGCCGTGACGCGCCTGGAAGGTACGGACGCCCCTGTCCGTCTCGGCGTCAAACACATCGCTGGCAAACTCGACCAGCGGCATGTCGCCGGATGAAATCAGGCGGCGCTTGAGCTGGACCACTGCGGGAGAGGAATTGCCCAGGATCAGCTGGTACGCCTGCTGCGGAATTTCCTCCCAGCCGCCGGCGGCGACAAAGGGCTCATACTGAGAAATGGCGAGCTGCAGGTTGTGCAGCGTGTCGAAGGACAGAATAGGCTCGTTGGTCGCGATCGATGCCGCGGCGGCGGCCGTATTGCCCTCCTTGTCGGTTTCGCGCAGCACGCGACCGGTCGAGAACATGTCGAACACCGATTCCTGCGCCCAAGCCGGCATTGCTGCCCCGGCGCCCAGAACCGCCATTGAACCGATAAATTTCCGTCGCGTCAGCCGCATTCAACCACCTTGGAATTCGCCCGCCATTGTGCTGGGCGATAGCATCGCTCTGGCGCAGTTCACAACGTGGGTCAACGCCTTGTGAACCCTGCCGCGCAAATCAGCCATGCCAGCAAATGGTTTCAAACCTGGTAAAGGGGCTGCCTGCACTTTGCGGCACAAATAAGAAACGCCGGCCTCTCGACCGGCGCCCCATCAGCAGTTGTGGCGTGGAGGCAACACTAGCCACCAGCTGCCGCCCACTCGTTCCCGGGTGAGTGTTCGATCAGAGCTTGTACAGGATCTGGTCGACCCAGAAGCGTTCGAGGCGGGCCAGCGCCTTGTTGAGGCCGTCGAATTCCTCGTCGCCCAAGCCACCGACCTTGTCGATCGACTTGAGGTGGCGGTCATAAAGCTCGTCGATGACCTCGGCCACCTCTTCGCCCTTGGGGGTCAGCTTGATGCGGACTGAACGGCGGTCGGTGCGCGACCGTTCCTGGAAGATGTAGCCGGTCTCGACCAGCTTCTTGAGATTGTAGGAGACGTTGGAGCCCAGATAGTAGCCACGCGAACGCAGCTCGCCAGCGGTCAATTCGGCATCGCCGATGTTGAACATCAGGAGCGCCTGGACCGGGTTGATGTCATCCCAGCCCATGCGGTCGAACTCGTCCTTGATCAGGTCGAGCAGACGGCGATGCAGGCGTTCCACGCGGGAGACGGCTTCGAGATAAAGGGGTTTCAGACCTTCGCTGCGTTCCGGGGTAAGCGCCTCGGCCGCGTTCGACTTGATTGCCATTTGTGCCTCACTGTTTATCCGACGTGCGATTTTTCGCATCTCATGAGGCCAAACTACGGCTGCCCAACTAAGATCGCCCTAAAGCATGTGCTTAAAACTATCTTACTGGAATGCAATGAGAATTTGGCTTAATAGCGCCTTACTCCAGGTGAGAGATTTGTAACCTTTCCGGAGTGTGAAGGGCGCCCGCGAGGCGCCCCTCTGGACTGGTCAGGCGGCGAATGCCCGCGCGCTCACAAGCTTCAGCGCCAGCACAACAGACACTGCGGCGGTTTGGCCAACCATGAGCACCCATCCCGCCACGGAAAACTGGGCCGCCTGCGCCTGCATGAGCAGGACCGAACCCAATACCCAGATTCCGTCACCGACCAGGTTGGCAGCAAGGAAAGTCGAGGCCGGCCTCGTCGAGCGGGCGATGGCCAGGTTGAAGAACGCCCAGGGCAACAGAAACAGTCCAATACCCAACAGCACAGCCGGTGGAACCGACCAACCGATGAGGTTTGTCAGCGGCGCGGCAGCCAAGATCAGGGCGAGGCCGAAGACCAGTGAACCGGCGGCGTCGAGCCAGAATATGAGATGGGGTTCCAGCTTGGCTGAGGTTGGAGCAAGTGTCGTCATGAAGCGTCTCCCGTTGTGACATTGCAATGCCGACAGGATCGACACATGGGATCATGTTCTCAATTCCCTCCGAGGTAATGGAAATGCCTCCCTGGTTCGGGCAAGGTCGACGACGGTTTGGGAGCTATCGATGTTTGAACGAACCTTGCGGGAATGGCGGACGCGGCGCGGCATGAGCCAGATGGCACTGGCCCTGGCTACCGATGTCTCTCCGCGGCATCTGAGTTTTCTGGAATCGGCGCGGGCACGGCCAAGCGCGTCGATGGTCATGCGCCTTTGCGAAGCGCTTGACCTCCCGCTTCGGGAACGCAATGGCCTGCTGGTCGCGGCAGGCTTCGCACCTCAATTCGGGGACAGCGATTGGTTGAGTCCCCAGATGGCCGAGGTGAGACACGCGGCGCAGCTGCTGCTCGCGGCTCATACCCCCCGCCCTGCTTTGGTACTCGACGCCGCCTTCTTCATCCTCGACGCAAATGAGAGCGCCTATAGGCTGATTGGTGGGAGGCCGCCGGAGGCGGTGCGGCTCAACCTGGGCGACCTGGTGTTCGGGCCTGGACCAATACGTGATGCGATCGTCAATTGGAGCGAGGTCGCCAACTATCTACTTCATCGACTGCGGGAGGCCACACAGCGGCATGGACCGCATTCCGAGCCGGCCAAAGTGCTGGCACGGGCCCGTCGGCAGTCCGGAGTCGTGGAGCTCGAGCGAGGCTACATCGCGGCTCGCGGGACGGTGCTATTGCCGCTGGAATTTCGCATCGATGGGGAGGTGACGCGTTGGTTCACCACCGTCACCAGCTTCGGTGGTCCGCAGGATGCGCTAGCCGAGGAAATTACCATCGAGCAATTCCATCCCGTGGCTGCAGCCGATCAATCCGCCTGAGCGCGGCTGAAGCGGATGCTGAGGGCGAAGACGACAATGATCGCCACCAGCAGTACAGCCCGCAACGCAAAGCCGAAGGCGCCGATTCGCATGTCCGCGATGCCAGCGGCATAGACCAGGAGCTCCAGGGCCGTTGCCCCCACGAGGAGCACGGCGCCCCAGCTGGTCTTGATCCAGAGGCCGACAGCCGCAAATAGCTTGGCCAGGCAGAACACCGCGAGGAACACAAACGGGGTGAAGCCCAGGATCGCAATCGGGCTGGTCGACCCCATGTTCACACCGAGCAGGCGAGCCGCATCGCTGAGGCCGAGTATCAATGCGAGGATCGCCACGATACGGATATAGAGCGCAAGACTTGGGGCCTGGAAGAGCATGCCCGGTGTGATACCCCGGCGGCCTTGCTGCGACAAGCGGCGGCTTGGAGTGGCGGCGCGGGGCTGTTAACTAGGGCCCCAACAAGGAGACCGTCCATGACCCAGAGCTGGCCAAAGCATGACATGTCCTTCCTGGCGGGCCGGCGTCTGCGTCGCTTCCGGCAGAGCGAGTGGAGCCGGGCCATGGTGCGAGAGAGCGAGCTTCTCTCTCGGGATCTGATCTGGCCACTCTTCGTGATCGAAGGTCACAATGAAAAGACCCAGATCCGCACGATGCCCGGCGTTGAGCGTCTCTCGATAGACCTGATGGTCGATGCGGCCAGGGCAGCGCGCGATGCGGGAATACCGGCGCTGGCCATCTTCCCCAACACGCCCGACCATCTTCGCAGCGAAAGCGCTGCCGAGGCCTACAATCCTGACAACCTCATGTGCCGGGCCCTAAGCGCCATCAAGTCCGCCGTTCCCGATATTGGCCTCATTGCCGACGTGGCGCTGGACGAATATTCCAGCGATGGGCAGGACGGGCTGGTGCGGGATGGCGAAATCCTCAACGACGAAACCGTCGCTGTCATGGTCAAGTCGGCGCTGGTGCAGGCGCGGGCGGGCGCTGACATCATCGCGCCGTCCGACATGATGGATGGGCGCGTTGTCGCCATCCGGGCGGCACTCGATGCAGAGGGCTTTGAGCATGTGCAGATCATGTCCTATGCCGCCAAATACGCCTCCTGCTTCTACGGCCCCTTCCGCGAGGCGGTTGGGTCGGGCAGCCGTCTCAAGGGCGACAAGCGCACTTATCAGATGGACTATGCCAATTCCGACGAGGCCCTGCGCGAGATCGAGCAGGACATTGCCGAGGGTGCGGACAGCGTGATGATCAAGCCGGGCCTGCCCTATCTCGACGTGATCCGCAGGGCGCGGGATGCGTTCAACGTGCCCATCTATGCCTATCAGGTCAGCGGCGAGTACGCGATGATCGAGATGGCCGGTGCGGCCGGCGCGATCAATCGCGATGCGGCCGTGCTTGAAAGCCTCTGGGCGTTCAAGCGCGCCGGAGCCAACGGCATCCTGACCTATTTTGCGCTGGAAGTGGCGCGAAAGCTCAACGGCTGATCAGCCGGCGCGCTCGGTCGTGCCATCCTCTGCCGCAAGTTGCGCCGGGCGCTGCCCCCGCCGCGGGCGGAAGGCGCTCACCAAGCCTGCGGTCATGACCAGCGCCATGCCGCCAAGTGCGACAGGATCGGGAATGTCGCCAAAGACCAGCCAACCGAGAATGCCGGCCCACACCAGGTGCATGTAGGTCATCGGCGCAACCAGGGCCGCCGGAGCGCAGCGATAGGACTGGGTGAAGAGATAGTGCCCCAGCCAGGCCGACACGCCCAAGCCGATGAAGAGCACGACCTGGAGCGGCGTCGGCGCCACCCCATGCAAGGTCCACGGCAGGAAGATGCCGAAGCCGATGGCACCGGCGAGCGCCGAGTAGAAGAGCATGGCCATGGTCCGCTCGGTATGGGCGAGCACGCGCGAGAGCAGGTTGTAGGCTGTGGCCACCACGACATTGCCCAGCACGAAGAGCACGCCCAGGGGATCGAGACCGCCGCCGGGTCTTGCAATGAGCAAGACCCCGGCAAACCCGACCAGCGCGGCGACCCAGGCGGCCGGGCCAACCTTTTCCTTGAGCAGGGGGCCGGAGAGCACCACGACGATCACGGGGCAGAGATAGACGATGGCCGTGGTCTCGGCGACCGGCATGCGCTGCAGGGCAAAGCTGACCAGCAGGGACCCCAGAGCCAGGCTGATGCCGCGCACGATGACGAGACCGGTGCGCTGGGTCCGTACCATTTCACGTCCATGGATGGGCGCAACGATCGCCAGCATCAGCAGGCAATGGCCAATGTAGCGGATGGCCGCCACCATGGGGACATTATACTCGGTGATGAGCAGCTTGTTGGTGGTGTCGTTGTAGGCGAACAGCAGCGTTGCGCCGAGGATCAGGACGAGGCCGCGCAACGGCTGGTGAGTCAGCGCCGGAATGGGCGCAGGTGAAGAAGACATCAAAACAAATCCGGCGAGACCGCGCAGCCGGAATGGCGAAGCGCGACTCGCCCGTCAAAGGGTTCACCCAGCCTAGCCCCCTTCCTCGCTGAAGCCCAGCACTGCTAGCGCGGCAGATTCCCCGAAACCCACTGCACGATCTGGCTGGCAAGCATGGCGCCGGAAGTCCTCGCGACCTCCTTGCCCGAGGCGAAGAGGATCATCGTCGGAATGCCGCGAATGCCGAGACGACCGGCCAAAGCCTGGTTCTCGTCGGAATTGAGCTTGGTGAAGCGGACCTGCGGCTCGAGGGCGTCAGCCGCCTTCTCGAACTCCGGTGCCATGACGCGGCATGGACCGCACCAAGGCGCCCAGACATCGACCAGCACAGGGACATCCGAGCGCGCGATCTGCCGCTCCAGCGCCGCCGACTGCAGATCGGCCGGCGCGCCCGCAAAGAGGGACTGGCCGCATTTGCCGCATTTGGCAGCCAGCGCGTCCCGGTCGGCGGCGACCCGATTGACGGCGCCACAATGGGTGCAGACGATGTTGCTCATGGTCCTGTCCAGCTTAGATACTTTTCGATGATGTATTAGCCAAGCCTAATATATTCAAGGTCGGATTGTGGCTTTTGTGCGCGCGGCCTCTTGCAAGCGGGTGCGACGATGACGATGTTTGCGGCATGACCGATCACGCCGCCGCCCGCCCCTATCTGCCCGACCCTGCCACGGCCCCCGAGCTGTTCGACGGCCTGTTGACGCGTCGGGTCATGGCTTACCTCATCGACGTGGTGCTGATCAGCATGCTCGTGGTGGCCATCACCATCGTGGGCGCCATCCTCGGCTTTTTCACCTTTGGCCTCGCCTGGATCTCGCTGGTCTTTGCCGTGCCGCTGGCGGTCATCGCCTATTATTCGGTGACGCTGGGCTCGCATAGACGCGCAACGGTCGGCATGCAGATGATGGACATCGTGCTGACGCCGACCCGCGGCCAGCCCCTCGACGGCTGGATGGCCATGCTGCACGCGCTGGTCTTCTGGATCACCATCTGGATCTGCTGGCCGGTGACCTTGCTGTTTGCACTGTTCACGCCACGCCGGCAAATGATTCATGACCTGATCATGGGTACGCTGATGGTTCGCCGCTCCCCCATGATGCGCCACTGGCAGCGCGTGAACATGGCGGATCAATACAACGTTTGAGGCGTTGTGGGCTGGGCGGGCGCGCGCTAAACTCGCCCGATACGCAGCAACGGGTCTTCTATGACCGACCAGACGCCCGAAACCACCCAGCTTTTCCTGACGGCGGCCATGCCGTGCCCCTACCTGCCGGGCAAGATGGAACGCAAGCTGTTCACGCATCTGAGCGGACGCCGCGCCTCGATGCTGCACCAGCTGCTGAGTGACAACGGGTTTCGCCGCAGCCAGAACCTGATCTACCGGCCGGCCTGCGAGGGGTGCAATTCCTGCCAGTCGGTCCGCATCGTGACGCGCGAGTTTACGACCAACAAGCGCTTCCGCCGCGTCAAGCGCGCCAATCTCGACATTGTCGTAACCGTACAGCCGACCGTGGCGACCATGGAGCAGTACGAGCTGTTCAAGCGCTATCTCGACGCCCGGCATGCGGGCGGCGGCATGACGCAGATGAGCTACCAGGACTATGAATACATGGTCGAGGATACGCCGGTACAATCGGTGCTGGTGGAGTATCGCCTGACCGATCTGACGGACAATCCGCTGGTCGCCGTGGCCCTGACCGATGTGATGCCCGACGGGCTCTCCATGGTCTATTCCTTCTACGACCCGGACCTGACGCATCGCAGTATCGGCACATTCCTGATCCTCGATCACATCGAGCAGGTGCGCTCGGCCGGCCTGGACTATGTCTATCTCGGCTATTGGGTGAAGGACTCCCCCAAGATGGCCTACAAGGGCGATTATCGCCCGCTCGAGGTGCAGCGCGGCTCGCTGGGCTGGACGCGGCTGGAAGGCTGAGGCCCTATACTGCGAGATCGAAGACGACGAGACCCTCGATCCCGCCATCGAGGGCTGCGACGAGACGGGCTCCGGCGGCCTGGTGTGCGGGATGGACCAGATAGGCATCGCGCGCCGCCTCGTCCACAAAATCCATGGTAAAGCCATCGGCAAAACCCTTGTGCAGCCCCTCGGGGGACACGTTGGGACCATAGCTCGCGCCGAGGAAGCCGGGCACAAGTTCACGCAGAGATTCAAGTTCGGCGTAGATGGCTCGCTTCTCGTCCGTGGTGATCTCAGGGCGGAAACGGACAAGGACGTTGTGGCGGATCATGCGGCGCTCCTTCTTGGGAACGAGCGCGTGGAAGCGCTGACACCCCCACCCTGCTCGATTCAACGGACTTAGCGAAGGCTAAGTCCTATCTCGCTTCCCTCCCCACAAGGGGGTTGCGATGAACATTTGTGCCTCGGCCCTTCGCCTCCCTCCCCTTGAGGGGGAGGGAATGAGGGTGGGATGATGCCAGCACCCCCGGCCTGTGGGAAATCCCGAGTCTCCAGAATCCCTTATCCGATGAACTTGTTGTTTCGCGGGAAGCCGGTCGGCGGCTGGCGGCCGGCGGTGGCGCGGTCGCCGAGCCAGTCGGTCAGTTCCTCGGTGGGCTTGGAGTAGGTGCGGCCGGAGCTGTCGGTCCAGGTGAGGCCGTCGGCGGCGTAGAAGGTCTTGATGTCGGAAATGCCGCCATCCTTGTAGCGCTGCAGGCGCACGCCCTTGCCGCGGCTCATCGAGGCGAGCTGAGCGAGCGGGAAGACCAGGAGCTTGCGATTTTCGCCGATGACCGCGACCCGGTCCCCTTCGCAGGGCACAATCAACCGTGCCTCTTCCGGCAGCGAGACATTGAGGATCTGCTTGCCCTTGCGGGTATTGGCGACAAGATCGTCCTCGGGAACGATGAAGCCGTAGCCGGCCGACGAGGCGATGATGCGCTGCTTGCCGGGGCGATAGATGAAGAGGTCGACAATGTCCTGCCCCTCTTCGATATCCACCATGATGCGTACCGGTTCGCCCTGGCCGCGACCGCCGGGGAGCTTGTCCGCGCCCAGGGTATAGACCTTGCCGCCCGTGGTCAGCATCAGCAGCTTGTCGGTCGTCTCACACTTGATGGCAAGCTTCAGGCGGTCCCCCGTCTTGAAGCCCTTTTCGTCGTTGACCTCGACGGCATGGCCGCGCGGCGCGCGGATCCAGCCCTTTTCGGAGAGGATGACGGTGATCGGCTCGCGTTCGATGAAGGCTTCGGTGATCTCGGCAGCATCCGCGGTGGGGGCGTCGCCGTAGACAGTGCGACGTGCGCCGAGCGGATGGGGCGTTACACCGTCGGCCTCGAAGAGCGGGTAGGCCTTCTTCAAGGCTTCGACCTGTTTGGCGATCTCGCCCCACTGGCGCTTGTCGGAAGCGAGCAGCGCTTCGAGCTTGCCCTTCTCCTCGGTAAGGGTCTTGTGCTCCTGGCGCAGCTCGATTTCCTCAAGCTTGCGCAGAGAGCGCAGGCGCATGTTGAGAATAGCTTCAGCCTGGTTGTCCGTCAGGTTGAAGGCCGCAATCAGGCTCGCCTTGGCATCGTCCTCCTCGCGGATGATGCGGATCACCTCGTCGAGGTTGAGATAGGCGATGATGTAGCCTTCGAGCACTTCAAGGCGATTGGCGATCTGCTCCAGCCGGTGCTGGCTGCGGCGGACGAGCACGACCTTGCGATGGTCAAGCCAGGCGCGCAGCGTATCGGCCAGGCTCATGACCCGCGGCGTCGTTCCGTGATCAAGCACGTTGAGGTTGAGGCTGAAGCGGACTTCGAGCTCGGTCAGCTTGAAAAGCTGCTCCATGAGGATGACGGCGTCGACCGTGCCGGCGCGCGGTTCGAGGACGAGGCGAATGTCGTCGGCGCTCTCGTCGCGCACGTCCTTCAATAGCGGCAGTTTCTTTGCCAGAAGCAGTTCGGCGATCTTCTCGACGAGCCGCGACTTCTGCACGCCATAGGGGATTTTCGTGACGACGATCTGATAGACGCCCCTGCCCTTTTCCTCCTTCTCCCAGATGGCGCGATGGCGGAAGGCGCCGCGGCCGGTCTCATAGGACTGGACGATGGAGGAGCGGCTCTCGACCAGCTGGCCGCCGGTGGGGAAGTCCGGACCGCGGATGAGGTCATCCATGGAGGGTGGAGCCGAGAGGTCGGCGTGGATCAGTTCCTCGGTGGTCGCAGCGGGATTGTAGATGAGCTTGAGCGCCGCGTTGCAGAGTTCGACGAGGTTATGCGGCGGCACGGAGGTGGCCATGCCCACGGCAATGCCGGTCGAGCCATTGGCCAGCAGGTTGGGGAAGTTGGACGGGAGCACCATGGGCTCTTCGTCTTCGCCGTCATAGGTCGGCTTGAAGTCGATGGCATTCTCGGTGATGCCTTCGAGCAGGCGCGTCGCCACATCGGTCATGCGGCTTTCGGTGTAGCGCATGGCCGCCGGGCTATCGCCGTCGATATTGCCGAAGTTGCCCTGGCCGTCGACCAGCGGATAGCGCAGGGCAAAATCCTGCGCGAGGCGGACCAGCGCGTCGTAGATCGACTGGTCGCCATGAGGGTGGAACTTACCGATGACGTCGCCGACGATACGCGCGGACTTCTTGTAGCCCTGGTTGGGATCGAGCCGCAGCAGGCGCATGGCGTGGAGGATGCGGCGATGCACCGGCTTCAGCCCATCGCGGGCGTCAGGCAGAGCGCGCTGGGTAATGGTCGAGAGGGCATAGCTCAGATACCGCTCTTCAAGCGCCTGCTTGAGGTCGACGATGCGCTGATCATCGGGCGGCGGGAGAGTATCGGCGTCGGACATGCGGTGCTCGGTTCAGGAGAACGAATCGGGAAGCAGAGTACAGCCCGAGGGCTGAATTGGGCAGGGAACGCCGAGGTTTTGCACGCCTTCCCTTCTCCCCTTGCGGGAGAAGGTGCCCGAAGGGCGGATGAGGGGTCCACGGACTCTCCAGTGCACCGAATGCGCGGAGAGAACCCCTCACCCGGTTTTTCGCTGAACGCGAAAAACCACCCTCTCCCGCAAGGGGCGAGGGGTAGCAGGTGGACGTGGACAGTTCCCTATCCGGGCGTCAAAAGCTCGACCAACTTCTCGCGCGTGGGCGGTGGATCGAGCTGGCGGGCGGACCAGACATGCATGTGGAGGAAATGGCCGGTGAGGCG
>CAMLKN010000060.1 GCA_946480655.1 uncultured Devosia sp.
GGGGGCGCGTCTCCACCAGTTTCAACTTGTGCATGGGCGCCAAATAGTGCGGAACGGCGGCGCAATCAAGCGCTCGCCGTTGTGTAACAGGTTACGACCTACCACCACTGCTTGGGGGCAAAGTCGCCGCCGGCGCTCTTCTCGATGACGCGGGCGGCCGCGAACAGCGTCTCCTCGTCGAAGGGCTTGCCGATCAGCTGCAGCCCCAGCGGCAGGCCCTTCCCGTCCTTGCCGGCCGGCACGGCAATGCCCGGCAGGCCCGCCATGTTGACCGTAACGGTGAACACGTCGTTGAGATACATGGCGACCGGATCGCTCGCCAGCGCCTCGTCGCCGATGCCGAAGGCGGCCGACGGCGTTGCCGGCGTCAGGATGGCGTCGACGCCGGCATGGAAGGCGTCCTCGAAATCCTTCTTGATCAGCGTGCGCACCTTCTGCGCCTTGACGTAGTAGGCGTCGAAATAACCGGCGCTGAGCACATAGGTACCGATCATGATGCGGCGCTTGACCTCGCGGCCGAAGCCGGCGGCGCGGGTCAGCTCGTACATGTCGGTGATATCCTTGCCCGAGACGCGCAGCCCGTACTTGACGCCGTCATAGCGGGCCAGGTTGGACGATGCCTCGGCGGGGGCCACGATATAGTAGGCCGGCAGGGCGTATTTCGTGTGCGGCAGTGAAATGTCCTTGACCGTCGCGCCCTCGGCCTTGAGCCATTCGAGACCCTCGGCCCAGAGCTTTTCGATCTCCGCCGGCATGCCGTCCATGCGGTATTCCTTCGGAACCCCGATGGTGAGACCCTTGACGCCGCGCTCCACGGCTGCGGTAAAGTCGGGCACCGGCAGGTCGACGCTGGTCGAATCCTTGGGATCGAAACCCGACATGGAGGTCATCAGGATTGCTGCGTCCTCGACAGTACGGGCGATCGGCCCCGCCTGGTCGAGCGAGGATGCGAAGGCAACGACACCCCAGCGCGAGCAGCGGCCATAGGTCGGCTTGATGCCGACTGTGCCCGTGAACGCGGCAGGCTGGCGGATCGAGCCGCCGGTATCGGTTGCCGTCGCACCGGCGCAAAGCCAGGCCGCCACGGCCGCCGCCGAACCACCCGACGAACCGCCGGGCACGAGGTTTGCATTGCTGCCCTCGGCGCGGAACGGGCTGACCACCGGGCCGTAATAGGAAGTCTCGTTGGACGAGCCCATGGCGAATTCGTCCATGTTGAGCTTGCCCAGCATGACCGCGCCATCGCGCCAGAGATTGGCGGTCACGGTGGACTCGTATTCCGGCTTGAAGCCGTCGAGGATGTGGCTGGCCGCCTGGGTATGCACGCCCTTGGTGCCGAACAGGTCCTTGATGCCCAGCGGGATGCCTTCCAGCGACCCGCCCTGCCCCTTGCCGAGCTTCTCGTCGCTGGCCTTGGCCATGGCGCGGGCCTGTTCGGGCGTCGTGGCGACATAGGCATTGAGGCTGGGGTTGGCCTTCTCGATGGCCGCAATATAGGCATCGGTCAGCTCAAGGGCAGTGAAGCTCTTGTCGTGGAGGCCCTTGCGGGCATCGGCCAGGCTCAGCTTGGTCAGGTCAGTCAACGGGAATCTCGCTCAGATTGTCGCAGCGTGTGTAGAGAGTGGCGCCAGGCGTGAGGTACGCGTCCGCTTCGGCGGAATCCGCGCCTTCCATGGCGCCACTGAGGCTCAGCATGATGTCGCCCTGGGACACCACCTGGATTTCGGTTTCGCTATAGGGCGTCACCGCCAGGATGTCGGGATAGATTTCCCCCGGCAGTTCGCAGATGGCGTCGATGAACAGGTGCGTGCTGCCCTCGCGCTCCGTGACATCGAAGAAGTTGCAGTGGAACTCCATCGACTGAATGCCGCGATCGAAGGTCAGGCTCAGGAAATCCATGTCCATCCACGCATCGACGCCCTTTTTCTCAAGCGCCTGGCAGGCCGCCGGATCGGACACGTAGAGCCGATCCCGGTCAATGCGCAGGTCTTCCTGCGCCATCACCGGCGAAGCGACGAGAGCCAGGGCCAGAATCGCCAGCCGCTTCACGCCGCCTTCTCCTCTTCAAGGCGAAGTTCGAAAAAGGCCGACCACTCGCTGTCCGGATAATCGAGGAAAGGCCCGCGCGGCACGAACCCGTAACGGGTATAGAGCCGGTGTGCCTCGGCCATGCCATCCCCGGTGCCGGTTTCGAGCATCACGACCGGCAGACCGCGCTCGCGCGCCAGGTCGACGATCCGCTCCAGCAGCTGCCGGCCGACGCGCTGTCCGCGAACTTCAGGTACGGTATACATGCGCTTGACCTCGCCCAGGTCAGGGCCGTGCATCTTGAGCGCACCCATGCCCACGGCCTTGCCATTCTCGTCGCGCGCCACGAACAGCGTCGTATCGCTGTCCGCCATCTGCTCGACGGTCATCTTGAACTGGAATTCCAGCGGCGACAGCGGCAGCAGATGATCGTTCAAACGCTCGACAAGCCGCCGGACGTCGTCCTGCAATGGTGTCTCGATGGCGATCGAGATGGTCATTTACTCGACCACCTTGGGCACCATGAAGAAGTTGTCTTCGCTGATCGGCGCATTGGAGACGATCTTGTCGGCATAGTTGCCATCGGAAATGACGTCGTCGCGCCGCCGCAACTGCATCGGCGTCACCGAGGTCATGGCCTCGACGCCGTCCACATTCACCTCGCCGAGCTGCTCGACGAAACCCAGAATCGCGTTGAGTTCATTCTGGTAGCCGGCGACCTCGTCTTCCTCGATGCGGATGCGCGCAAGGCGTCCGATGCGCTTGACGGTGGCGGCGTCGACAGACATGGGAAAACTCCAGCAGAGGAAAGGCGTATCGGCGCGTTATTAGCAACGCCCAAGCCAAAAAGACAATGAAAATGCCTTATGCGCCGGATCAGGCTTCCACAGCCAATCCCGGCTCCAGGGCAATAAGGCCGGTTCCATCGAGCCGATCCCGCACCCTTTCAAAGGCAGCCTCGACCTCTACCTCACTACCGGCCAGGGCAATCAGCGCCGGAGGGGTCTCGGAAATCAGCCTTTCGGCACGATCTGCCAGGTCTTCGCCTGCCAGAACCATGACGGCCTTGTCGGCCCATCGGCCGAGTCTCGGAACAGCCCCGGCGGCCAGGAGCAGCGGCCGGTCGTCGTCCCCATCGATCAGGAGGCCGGGGCCACCCAACGACCAGACTTCCAGCGGTCGCACCACATCGCCGGCATCCAGTAGCCGCTCCGCCGCGCGCGGTCGCCAGGATTGCGGATCGACGGGCTCCCCACCCTCGCGCATGGAGACGACTTGGTCTGCCCCACTCACCAGTTCGCTGCGATCAATGCCCTCGGGCGCGGCTTCCGGATCGACCACGATGACATGACCGCCGATCTGGATGCGGAATGTGGAACCGCCAAACCAGGTCAGTTTCATACGTTACGCTCCGGTTTGAACGTCAGGGAGATCCGCGACGCGCCTTCGATGAACCGCTTGATCGCGGATCGACTGAGCAGGAAGCGACCCAGGCCGGCCAGCAGGCCGGACGGAATCATCCGCAGGAATGGTGCCATAGCCTGCATGCGGCCCAGCCGCTGCGTCGCTTCATTCTGCTGCGCCTGGATCTTTGTCACTTCGGGCCGGCGCTCCGCTTCAAAGGCCTGAGCTGCTGCATCGAGGGGGCCTCCGTCCGCCGCGCGGAGCAGCGCCGGACCGATATGATTGGCCAGGACGATGGCATCGCGCAGCGCGATATTGATGCCCTGCGCGCCCACCGGTGACATTGGATGTGCCGCATCGCCTATAAGCACCAGCCCGGGTACTGACCACTTTGGAAGCATGCCGCAGACCACGTCCAGAAGAAACGGATCGCTGGTCCGGTCGCGCACCTTCGCGAACATGGTGGCCAGCGGTGGCGGCAACACGGCCGCGAGATGGTCCTTCCAGTCGTCCCCGTCCTGCCCGCGGAACTGGCGGTAGCTGCCCTTGGCAATGATCCGGCCGATCTGGACCTGGTCGTCCTCCGCCGGGAACGCCAGGCCAAAATAGTCATCCAGAAGAAAACTATAGGCTTCTCCGGGCTGCACGGGCTCCTCCCGCGGCGCCCTGCACCATACCACGTCGAATTCCTGCGTCTGGCCCACCAGTTCCAGCCCGAGCCGCTTGCGGGCCACCGAATAGCGCCCGTCCGCTGCAATCACGTAGTCCACCGTCAACTCGGTGTTGCCGCCCTCCCCACCGAGCAGCAGGCCCGTCACCCGCCCGTCGGTAACCAGCAGGTCACGAACCACGGTGCCGCGCAGCAGCGTGAAACCGGGGTAGGCAGCACACTTGGACGCCAGCATTTCCAGCAGCTTCGGCTGCGCGATCAGCCGGATGAGCTGGGCATCCTCCGGCAGCACCTTGCGCATATTGAGGTTGAGGAAGCGCCGGCCCCGCGCAAACATCTGCATGGTCAGGATCGGCTCCGACGGCAGCGCCTCGAACGCCTCCCAAAGCCCGGCCTCGCGAATGGCCGCCATGCCACCGGGCGTCATGCCTTCGCCGCGAAATTCACGGGAAAAGTCCGTATGTCGCTCGATCAGCGTCACCGCGATGCCCATGCGCACCAGCAGGTACGCCGTCAGCGCGCCCGCAGGTCCGGCGCCGATGATCGCGACGTGCGGCCGGGGCTCATTGCTCGACATTGGCGACTCCCGCCCGTATTGAGACGGGCAAGAGCTAACCCCCGGACCGGCCCATGACAATAGACCCCGAAAACGACCCTCTGGCGGCGATCCCGGCCGCGGGCAAGATTCTCGGCCTCGATCTGGGCACCAAGACCATCGGCGTCGCCATTTCCGATGGCATGCGCTACTCGGCCACTCCGCTCGAAACCATCAAGCGCACCAAGTTCACCCAGGATGCCGAGCGCATCATCGAACTGATCGCCGAGAACCAGGTCGTGGCCATCCTGCTCGGCCTGCCGCTGAACATGGACGGCACGGAAGGACCACGCGTCCAGTCGACCCGCGCCTTTGCCCGCAACCTGTCTCCCAAGATCAACCTGCCCATCGCCTTCTGGGACGAGCGCCTCTCGACCTCCGCCGTCACGCGCATGATGATCGAGGCCGACATGCGGCGCGATCGTCGTGCCGAGGTCGTCGATAAGCTGGCCGCCAGCTATATCCTGCAAGGCGCGCTGGACCGGCTACGATCGCGCTAGCCCGCCCGGCGCAGGCTTGCCGGCGTTGTGCCGAAAGTTTGCTTGAAGGCCCGACCGAAGGCCGCCTCCGACCGGTAGCCCGCTTTCCGCGCAATCTGGCCGATCGCATCACGTCCCGCCACAATGGCCATGCGGGCCTTCTGCATCCGCCATTCGCCGAGATAGCGCATGGCCGGAACCCCAACCATGTCGCTAAATCGGGCCGCAAAGCCCGAGCGCGACATGCCGGCCAGTCGCGCCAGCCCCTCCAGCGTCCAGTCCTCGCCGGGCGCCCTGTGAATGGCAGCGAGAGCCCTGCCCATCTGCGGGTCGCGCAATGCCGCAAGCCAACCCGTCTGAGCTTCCTCGGCCGTATCGAGCCAGTTGCGGATGGCCTGAATGATGAGGATATCGGCCAGCCGGGTAATCACCGTCTCGCCGCCTGGCCGCAGCGTCGCGGCCTCGTGCGATATGAGATCGAGCGTGCTGTGCAGCCAGGTTTCGGCCGCATCGTTCCAGCGCTCCACGATCAGCACTTCGGGCAGCAATTCGATGAGGCGTCTCGCCGGCACATCGTCGAACGACACCACACCCGTCATCGCCTGCGTGACCGGGCCCGGTCCGGCAATCTCCATCATCTCGTAGCGTTCACTGACCTTGGTGGCCGGCAGGTCGAACAGCGGTACCGCCTGCCCGTTGGCGGCACTCACCAGCTCGACGGGTGTGCCCTGCGGCAACACCACCATGCTGCCTTCGCGCACCAATACCGGCTCGCGTCCGGCCAGCCGCATCCAGCCCGAGCCGGCCATGATGACGATGAACAGCATCGAACGATCCATCTGCGGCAAGGCCACGCCCCACGGCGCGCCGAGTGTCGCCCGGCAATAGAGTGTGCCGTTGAGCTTGAGCATGTGCAGGACATCGCCCAGCGGATCCACGGCATCGGGCGGATGGAAGTGCATGTCGGTCATGGCATCGCGCCTTTCTCTGGGCACGCTTTGGACGATCTGCATAGATATCTGGCAATTGTGCGATGGAAAGTCCAGAGAACCGACCTAATTTCCCATCTGCAATCACAACGGGAGACTTTCATGACCACCACCGCACCCATTCTCGTCATCGGCGCCACCGGCAAGGTCGGCCGTCGCGTCGTCGCCGGCCTTCAGTCCATCGGCGGAGACGTCCGCATCGGCAGCCGCCACGCTGCCCTGCCGTTCGACTGGCAGGACAGGTCCAACTGGGCGGAGCATTTCGTAGGCATCGATACGGCCTATGTCGCCTACTACCCCGATCTCGCCGCCCCCCAGGGCGTCGACGACATTGCAGCCCTGGCCAGCGTTGCCAAGGCGGCTGGCGTGCGGCGCATGGTCCTGCTGTCGGGACGCGGCGAATCCGGCGCCGAACGGGCCGAACAGGCCTTGCGCGATAGCGGCCTCGGCTACACGATCCTGCGCGCCGCCTGGTTCAACCAGAATTTTTCTGAAGGCCACCTGCAGCCGTCAGTCATGGGCGGCATTGTCGCCATGCCCGCCGGCCAGAGGCTTGAGCCCTTCATTGATGTCGACGACATCGCAGAGGTTGCCGTCGCCGCTCTCACCGATGATCGTCACAATAATCAGCTCTATGTACTGACCGGCCCGCGCCTGCTGACATTTGGCGATGCGGTGGCAGCCATCAACGCCGCCTCCGGCTTGTCGGTGACCTACATGCCGGTCTCGCTCGAAGATTTCCATGCCGGCATCTCCGCCGAGTTTGGCACCGACGTCGCGGACCTGTTGACCAGTGTCTGCGCGGAAACCTTTGACGGTCGCAACGAAAGCATTGGCGACGGCGTGCAGCGCGCGCTCGGCCGCGCCCCGCGTGACTTTGCCGACTTCTGCCGCCTTGCCGCCCAGTCGGGCGCTTGGCGCCAAGCCGCGTAGTTCAGCATGTGGCCACTGCGCCTCCTGCTCGGCACCGGCGCGCTTGTCGCGCTGATGCTGGCCCTCGCCATCCTGTTTACGCCAACGGCCTTCTACGCCAGCTACGGCATCACGATCGGCAGTGACATCGCGCTGCTCAACGAGATGAAGGCGCCCGCCGGCGCCATCCTGCTTGCTGCCCTTGTCATGGCTGTGGGGCTCCTCGACCCGGCATGGCTCGGTCGCGCGCTGCTTGTCGGTGCCCTGCTCTATCTTGGCTTCGGTCTCGGGCGTGTCATTGCGCTCGCGTCCGACGGCCTGCCCCCGGCATCGCTGCTTGCAGCCATGGCCGTGGAACTGCTGCTCGGTCTGGGATTCTGCCTGGCACTTTGGTGGCAGCGCTCGAGATAATGTTGCGAAACGGCATGGGTGGGCTTGCCCCACCCTGCCCCCTCGGCTAGACCGCTGCAAATCGCAAGGGATGCGACATGCCGCAGCAAAACTCCGCCCGGTTCTCGGGCGACTTCCCCCCGTTCCAGCAGCGCCACCTGATTTCCATTGCTGATCTCCAGCAGCACGAAATCGTCGATCTCCTCGATCGCGCCGAACGGATGATCGAGATCTCCCGACAGGAGCGCAAGTCGCTCCCCACGCTGTCGGGCAAGACCCAGATCAACCTTTTCTTTGAGCCCTCGACCCGCACACAATCCTCATTCGAGATTGCCGGCAAGCGCCTCGGCGCCCTCGTGGTCAATATGTCGGTCAAGACCAGCTCGGTCTCCAAGGGTGAAACCCTTGTCGATACCGCCGCCACGCTCAACGCCATGCGCCCGGATGTGCTGATTGTCCGCCACTCGGCCGCTGGCGCCGTCGAACTCCTGAGCCAGAAGGTCGGCTGCTCCGTCGTGAATGCTGGCGACGGTGCCCACGAGCATCCTACCCAGGCCCTGCTCGACGCGCTGACCATCCGTAACCACAAGGGCACGCTTGCCGGTCTGACTGTCGCCATTTGCGGCGACATTGCCAATTCGCGTGTCGCCCGCTCCAACCTCTTGCTGCTCGGCGCGCTCAATGTCCGCACCCGCGTCATTGCCCCGCGCACCCTGCTGCCGGCCGGCATCGAAAACCTCGCCACCGAGGTCTTCACCGATATGGAGGAAGGTTTGAAGGGCGTCGACGTTGTCATGATGCTGCGCCTCCAGCACGAACGCGCCAACGGCAAGATGATTCCCTCGGTCCGCGAGTATTATCGCTTCTACGGCCTCGACGAACAGAAGCTGGCCTTCGCCAAGCCCGATGCCATCGTCATGCATCCCGGCCCCATGAACCGCGGCGTCGAGATCGATCCGGCCATTGCCGATGGCGAGCGCTCGGTCATCACCGACCAGGTCGAAATGGGCGTGGCCGTCCGCATGGCCGTGCTCGATGCCCTGCTGCCGGCGAGGAACACGCCATGACCCGTCCGCTCATCATCGACAATGCCCGCATCGTCGACCCGGCCTCCGACACCGATCAGCTCGGCGCTGTCCTGATCGAGGATGGTCGCATCAGCGATCTCGCCATCGGCGGTCCTGTTGGCGTTCCCGACGACGCGGAAGTCATCAATGCCGGCGGTCAGGTTCTCGCCCCAGGGCTCATCGACATGCGCGTCTTTGTCGGCGAGCCCGGCAAGGAATATCGCGAGACCCTGGCCTCGGCCGGAGCGGCCGCCGTGGCCGGAGGCGTCACCAGCTTCGTCATGATGCCCGATACGACACCGACCGTTGACGACGGCGCCCTGGTCGACTTCCTCATCCGCCGCGCCGAGGCCCAATCCGCGGCGCGCATTCTCCCCGCAGCGGCCATTACCAAGGGCCTCGCGGGCAAGGAGATCACCGAGTTCGGCCTCCTCAAGGAAGCCGGAGCGGTCTGCCTCACTGATGGGGCCCAGTCCATCCAGTCGAACGCGCTCTTGCGCAGCGCCATGGGCTACGCCGCCAATTTCGACATGCCCTTCGTCCATCACCTGGCCGATGCCAGCCTTGTCGGCGACGGAGTCATGAATGAAGGCCTTTTCGCCACCGTCCTAGGTCTCAAAGGCATTCCGCGCGAGGCCGAAACCATCCCGCTGGCGCGCGACCTGCAACTGGCCGCCCTGACGAAGGTCCGCTACCACGCCGCCCAAATTTCGGCCGCAGGTTCAGCAGCACTCATCGAGACGGCGAAGACACGCAACAAGGCGGTTACCGCTGGCATCTCGATCAACAATCTTTGCCTCAACGAAAACGACATCGGCCGCTACCGCACCTTCTTCAAGTTGTCGCCGCCCCTGCGGACCGAGGATGATCGCCAGGCCATGATCGAAGCGCTCAAGGCCGGCGTCATCGATACCATTCATTCCGACCACGATCCGCAGGATAGCGAGGTCAAGCGCCAGCCCTTTGCGGAAGCCTCCAATGGCGCCATTGGCCTTGAGACCTTGCTCGCCGCCGCGCTCCGCCTCGTCCATTCGGGCGACGTCGATCTCGTGACGATCCTGCGCGCCATGACCAGCCGCCCGGCCGAAGTCCTCGGACTCGAAAGCGGCCGCATCGCCAGGGGCGCACCGGCCGACGTGATCCTGATAGACCTCGACTATCCCTGGCAGGTCACCGAAAAAACCTTCCGCTCGCGCTCGCGCAATACCAGCTTCGAAGGCGCCCGCATGCAGGGCAAGGTCACCCGCACCCTCGTCGGTGGCAAGACCGTCTTCGTGCACGAGGACGCTGCGTGACCATTCCCTTCTTCGACGGCCACAACGACACGCTGCTGCGCCTTCTTGAACATGGGCGGCCTGACAAGCTCGACATGTTCATAGCGGGCACCCAGGACGGTCACATCGACCTTCCGCGCGCCATGTCGGCAGGCATGGTGGGCGGCTTCTTCGCCATGTTCCCGCCCCCGGTAAAGACCGATCTCGCAGCCGTGGCCGCCAGCCCCATGGGCGACGGGACACTGCCACCGGACCTTTCCATCGCCGACGCGCTGAAGTCCACAAACGGCATGGCCGCCCTGCTGCTCGGGCTCGAACGGGCGGGCGCCCTGGCCATCTGCCGCTCCGCCGCCGACATCCGCGCCGCAATAGCTGCCAACCGGCACGCGGCCATCTTCCATATCGAAGGCGCCGAGGCCATCGACACGGACTTCCAGTCCTTCGAACTCCTCTATGCTGCCGGCCTGAGGTCCATCGGCATCACCTGGAGCCGCGCCAATGCCTTCGGCACCGGCGTCCCGTTCCGCTTCCCCGGTGATCCCGACATCGGTCCGGGTCTCACCGAAGCCGGCAAGGAACTCGTCCGTCTCTGCGACGCGCGCGGGGTGATGATCGACCTCAGCCACCTCAACGCCGCCGGTTTTCGCGACGTCGCCGCAGTCTCGACCAGGCCGTTGGTCGCCACCCATTCCAACGTCCACGCCATCTGCCCCAGCACGCGCAATCTGGTGGATTGGCAGCTCGCCGCCATCCGCGAAAGCAGGGGTATTGTCGGTCTCAACTACGCCACCGGCTTCCTGCGCCCCGACGGCCGCTTCGACGCCGATACACCGATCGAGCTGATGGTCCGCCATGTCGATGCACTGGTCGAAGCCGTCGGCGAAGACGGCGTGGCCCTGGGCTCTGATTTCGACGGCGCCATGATGCCCGCCGCCATCGGCGACGTCACCGGCGTGCCCAAGCTCCTGCAAGCCCTGCTCGACAAGGGCTATGGAGAGCCTTTGGTCCGCAAGATCGCGCTGGACAACTGGCTCAGCCTCATCGAACGGACCATCGGCTAGTGGCTAGCCCAGATTCCCCATAGACCTCATCCTGAGCCTGTCGAAGGACGAGGTCGCGGTCACCGCGTCCTAGACCTCGTGGTTCGACAAGCTCACCGTGAGGTCCATGAAGCAAAGAGCCACGCCCTAGAACGGTGCGTCTTCGGCTTTCGTCGCCTTCTTCGCAGCAGGCTT
>CAMLKN010000061.1 GCA_946480655.1 uncultured Devosia sp.
GCGCCGGGCAGGCTGAGGCCTTCGAAATAGGCCTTGGCGTGCTCGAAGAAGATGGCGGGTGCCAGGTGCAGCGAACTGCTCGAGCGCACCAGGATGCCGAAGCGATTGGTGGGCAGGCCGCCATCTGCAAGCGGACGAAAAACCAGGCGTCCGGCGGCTATGTCGTTCTGCGCGCCGATCGGGGTCATGATCGACGCATAGTGGCCGCCCAAGGCCAGTTCGACGAGGAGGCGAATGGAATTTACCTCGACCATGGGCGGGGTGATGCTGGCCGACGACTTGAGGAAAGGCTCGATCACCTCGCGGATGGAAATTTCCGGCTTGCCGACGGCGAGGGGATGTTCAAGGCACTGCGCCATCGTCAGCTTTTCCATGCCAGCCAGCGGATGGTTTGGCACCATGACTGCACCGATGGAAACGTCGCGACGGAAGGCGATATCGACCTGCCGAGGCGGCTTGGCGATAAAGCCAAAACCGATGTCGATGCGCTCCTCTACGAGGCGCTCCACCACTTCGGCGGAGGGAATGATGGAAATATCGAGGGTAAGGCGCGGATAACGCCTGCCGAAATCGGTGATGAGCGAGGGGAGGAAAGACAGGCCCACGCTTTCGGCGGCAGCGATGCGCACTGAACCGGCGCGAACGCCGCGCAGCAATTCGATTTCCGAAACAGCCGCTTCCATGGGGGCGGCAAGGCGCCGGGAGTGGCGGAAGAGGATTTCGCCCGCCGGGGAGAGTCGCAGCCTGCGCTTTTCGCGCAGGAAGAGGGCAATGCCCAGCGCGTCCTCGAGTTGGGCCACCTGCCGCGTCACGGCGGAGGAGGCGACATTGAGGCGGCGGGCCGCCTCGCGGATGGAGAGGTGGGTGGCAACGGCGTTGAAATAGATCAGCGAGGGCTGGTGAAACACTCGGGCCAGGAGATTGGCCGACAGGGCGTGCTCACGTGGCCGGTCGGGCGGATTGCGGGTGTCCATCAGACATTCCTTTGTTGCCGTATCGGCAGCATAGTGCTCCCAACTTGAGAGTATCAAGAGCAACTTGCCGTGCTATGGTGCGGGTCGGGGAACGATATTGAGACGCATGCCGCCGGGCCGGATCATGGCCCCCGTTGCGTTGGCAGCATGTGGAAGGAGCAGCAAGAATGGCGGGCGGAGCCCTCACCACCCATGTCCTCGACACCATGCATGGCAGGCCGGCGCGCGGCATGCGGCTGGAGCTGCACTATGTGCATGGCGACCATACGCATCACCTGGTCGACAGCTATACCAATGCCGATGGGCGCGTGGATCAGCCGCTGCTGAGCGATGAATTCCAGCATGGCGAATATGAAATCCGCTTTCATGTCGGGCAGTATTTCGAGCGCATCGGGGTCGAGATCGAAACGCCCTTCCTCAACGTCGTGCCGATCCGCTTCACCATTTCCGAGGACAAGCACTACCACGTGCCGCTGCTGGTCAGCCCCTTCGCGTATTCCACCTATCGGGGGAGCTGAGGATGGTCGAGGTCGCCAATGCCATCCGCTTCCTGCTCAATGGCGAGGAGATTACCCTCACCGATGTGGCGCCCGACCTGACCCTGCTAGACTGGCTGCGGCTGGAACGGCGCCTGCGCGGCTCCAAGGAGGGTTGCGCCGAGGGCGATTGCGGGGCCTGTACCGTGCTGGTCGGGCGGCTCATGGGCGACGAGATCATCTATGACTCGGTGACGGCCTGCATCCGCTTCGTAGGGAGCCTCCACGGAACCCATGTCGTGACCATCGAGCACCTGCGCGGCGAGAATGGCGCGCTGCATCCGGTGCAGCAGGCCATGGTGGATCACCACGGTTCGCAATGTGGTTTCTGTACGCCGGGCTTCGTCATGAGCCTTTATGGACTCTGGATGCGCAATCCCGATCCGTCGCGCGCGGCCATCGAAAAGGCCTTGCAGGGCAATCTCTGCCGCTGTACCGGCTATGCGCCGATCATCCGCGCCGGCGAGGCTATGGGCTCCTATGGCAAGCCGCAGGGCGACCCGCTCTGGGCCGAACGGATTGCGGTCAGGCAGAAGATAAAGGCGATCAACGATGGCCGTCGCGTCGAGATCGGCGAGGGCGACAAGCGCGTCATCATCCCGGCATCGCTGGACGATTTCGCGGCGGTCTATGAGGCCAATCCGGAGGCACGCATCGTTGCCGGCTCGACTGATGTGGGTCTCTGGGTCACCAAGTTCATGCGCAATATCGGTCCGGTGATCTTCATCGGCCATTTGCAGGAATTGAAGCGCATCGCCGAAAACGACAGCGAAGTGCGTTTCTATGCCGGCGTCTCCTATTCCGAGGCGTTGCCGGTCATCACGGCCAATTTCCCACAACTGGGCGAGCTCTGGGACCGCATTGCCGGCGAACAGATCCGCAATATGGGCACCATTGGCGGCAATATTGCCAATGGCTCGCCCATCGGCGATACGCCGCCGCCCTTCATTGCGCTGGGGGCCAAGCTGCATCTCCGCCGGGGCGAGCATCGCCGCGAAATCAAGCTGGAAGACTATTTCCTCGCCTATGGCAAGCAGGACCGCCAGCCGGGCGAGTTTGTCGAGAGCGTGACGTTGCCGCTGCTCCCGGCCGGCGAAAAGTTCGCCACCTACAAGATTTCCAAGCGCCGCGACGAGGATATATCGGCCCTGTGTGGCGCCTTCCGGGTGTTCGTCAACGACGCCGGCAGGGTTGGCATGGCGCGCATTGCCTTTGGCGGCATGGCGGCGACGCCCAAGCGGGCCAAGGCCGTCGAGGCGGCGCTGATCGGCAAGCCCTGGACCATGGAGACCGTCGAGGCGGTCGTGCCCCATTTTGCCGAAGATTTTTCGCCGATCAGCGATATGCGTGCTTCTGCCGACTATCGCATGCTTGCAGCACAGAACCTGCTCAAGCGTTTCTTCCTGTGGACCCAGGAGAGGGGTGAGCGTCTGGCGAGGGAGGTGGCGTGATGAACAAGCAGACCGGCATTTCCCTCGCCACACTCCATACCCCGTCGCGCCACGACAGTGGCCCCAAGCACGTCGCGGGCACTGCTGAATATCTCGACGACATGATCGAGCCCGTCGGCACGATGCATGCCTATCTGGGGCTTTCTACCGTCCCGCATGGCGAAATCGTCAGCATGGATTTCTCGGCCGTGCTGGCGGCCCCCGGGGTCATTGGCGTGCTGACCAATGAGGATGTTCCGGGCGAACTCGATATCAGCTCGGCCCATGTGCATGACGAGCCGCTGTTTGCCAATGGCGAGGTGCATTTCTGGGGTCAGCCGATCTTTGCGGTGATTGCTGAAACGCGCGACCAGGCGCGGCGTGCAGCGCATCTGGCCAAAGTCGAATACAGGGCGTTGCCCTTCTTTACAGATGTGCGCTCGGCCCAGTCTGCGGGTGGAAAACTCGTCACCAAGCCGCTCAAGCTCGAGCGTGGGGAGGTCGAGGCCGGCCTTGCCGCTTCGCCCAAGCGGGCCAAGGGCGCCATTACCATTGGCGGGCAGGACCACTTCTATCTCGAAGGGCAGATCGCGCTGGCCATTCCGGGCGAGGATGAGGACGTGGTTCTCCATTCTTCGACCCAGCATCCGAGCGAAGTGCAGTTGATCGTCGCCCATGCCCTGGGCATTCGGCAGAACGCGGTGACGGTCAACGTGCGCCGCATGGGCGGTGGCTTTGGTGGCAAGGAGACGCAGGGGAACCTCTTTGCCGTGGTGGCGGCTTTGGCGGCCAAGAAGTGGAATCGCGCCTGCAAGATCCGGCCCGACCGCGACGACGACATGAGTGCCACCGGCAAGCGCCACGATTTCGTGGTCGACTATGACGTGGGCTATGACGAGACCGGCAAGATCCTGGCGGTCGATGCAGTCTATGGCGCGCGCGGCGGCTTTTCGGCTGACCTTTCGGGTCCGGTGACCGATCGCGCGCTGTTCCACTGCGACAATGCCTATTGGTATCCGGCGGTGCGGGCGCGCTCTGAGCCGCTCTACACCAACACCGTCTCCAATACCGCTTTCCGCGGCTTTGGCGGTCCGCAGGGCATGATGGCGGCGGAGCGCTGGGTGGAGGACATCGCCTATGCGCTGGGCAAGGACCCGCTTGATATTCGCAAGGCCAATTTCTATGGCACTGACACGGACAATGTGACGCCCTATCACCAGGTGGTGGAGGACAACATCATCCACCGCGTGGTGGATGAGTTGGAGGCCTCGTCCGACTACCAGGTGCGCCGCAAGGCGGTGCTCGACTTCAACAAAGCTAGCACGGTGCTCAAGAAGGGCATCGCCCTGACGCCGGTCAAGTTCGGCATTTCCTTCACGGCGACCTGGTACAATCAGGCCGGTGCGCTGGTGCATGTCTACAAGGATGGCTCGATCCATCTCAGCCATGGCGGCACCGAGATGGGGCAGGGGCTCTATATCAAGGTCGCGCAGGTGGTGGCCGACGCCTTCGGGGTCAATCTCGACACCGTCAAGATCATGGCCACCTCGACCGGCAAGGTGCCCAATACCTCGGCCACGGCGGCATCATCGGGGTCCGACCTCAACGGCATGGCGGCCTGGGATGCTTGCGAGCAGATCAAGGCGCGGCTGGTGGCGCATGCGACCAGGCTCTACGACGCCGACGAGGCGGATTGCCACTGGGTCAACGGCGGGCTCGACGTGGGCAAGAAGCATGTACCCTTCGCCGAACTGGCGGCTTCCGCCTATATGAACCGGGTGCAACTCTCGGCCGCCGGCTTCTACAAGACGCCGAAAATTCACTGGGATCGCGCTACGGGCCGTGGTCATCCCTTCTACTACTTCGCCTACGGGGCCTCGGTCAGCGAGGTGACCATCGACACCCTGACCGGGGAATACACGGTCGACCGCGTCGATATCCTGCATGACGTCGGCAAGTCGCTGAATCCGGCCGTTGATATGGGCCAGGTGGAGGGCGGGTTCATCCAGGGCATGGGTTGGCTGACCACCGAGGAACTGGTCTGGGACGACAAGGGGCAGCTGCGCACGCATGCGCCATCGACCTACAAGATCCCGCTGGCGTCGGACGTGCCGCCGGTGTTCAACGTCAAGCTGGCAGAATGGTCCGTCAATCGCGAGCCGACCATTGGCCGCTCCAAGGCGGTGGGCGAGCCACCCTTCATGCTGGCGATGAGCGTTGTCGAGGCACTGGGCATGGCAGTGGCGAGTGTGGCCGACTACAGAGTCGCCCCGCAGCTCGATACCCCAGTCACGCCGGAACGGGTACTGATGGGGGTGGAGCGGATGAAGGGGCGTGGCACCTGACATGACCGCTCCAGCCGCACTCGAAGCCTTTTTCGCCGCCAATCCCGACGCGATTGCGTGCGAACTGGTTTCGGTGCGGGGGTCTTCGCCGCGGGCGGAGGGGACGTTCATGCTGGTGGGGCTGGGCGCCATCTTCGGCACGATCGGCGGCGGCGCGCTCGAATATATGGTCATCGACCATGCGCGGCGGCTGATCGCTGAAGGCCGGGCCGAAGAGGCCATGGATGTGCCGCTGGGGCCGGAGATCGGCCAATGCTGCGGCGGGCGGGTGAAGGTGAGCCTGCGCCATGCCGATGCGCAGTTGCGGCGGGACTTGCTGGCGCGGCTGATCGCCGAAGACGCGTCGAGCGCTCATGTCTACGTCTTTGGCGCCGGGCATGTGGGGCGGGTGCTGGCGCAGATTCTTTCACTGCTGCCGGTCAGGCTCGAGGTCATCGACACGCGGCAGGAGGAGCTCGACGCGCTGCCGCCGGGCATACCGCACCGGCGCGTGGCTATGCCTGAGGCGGTCGTGCGTTCGGCGCCACGAGGCAGCGCCTATGTCATCCTGACCCATGACCATGCGCTGGACTTCCTGATTGCCCAGGAAGCGCTGGCGCGGCTGGACAGTCCCTATGTCGGCATGGTTGGCTCCCGGACGAAACGGGCGAAGTTTTCGAGCTGGTATGTCGAGCAGGGGGGCGATCGCCGGGCGCTGGAACGGTTGATATTACCCATTGGCGCGCAAGGGCTTGGGGATAAACGACCTTCCGTTATTGCGGCACTGGCGGCGGCCGAGATTATGGTCCAGATTGGGGGACGGGAAGTTTCAGACGGGCACAGGTCCATCCCCACCAAACAGGGGGTGGCGAGTGGATTCTGATATGCCCAATCGGCTCGAATTGAGCGGCATTACCAAGCAGTTTCCGGGCGTATTGGCCAATGACAACGTGTCATTTGCGGTCAAGCCGGGCGAAATCCATGCACTTCTGGGCGAGAACGGGGCCGGCAAGTCGACGCTGGTCAAGATGATCTATGGGATCATGCAGCCCGATGCCGGGGAAATCCGCTGGAATGGCGATCCGGTGGTTGTGCCGAACCCCAAGGCCGCCCGCAAGCTCGGTATCGGCATGGTTTTCCAGCACTTTTCGCTGTTCGAAGCCCTGACCGTGCTCGAAAACATCGCCTTGGGCATGGATGCCAAGATCCCGTCGCGCGAGCTGGAAGGGCGAATCCGCGAGGTGATGAATACCTACGGGTTGGCGCTGGACCCGCACCGGACGGTGGCGACGCTGTCAGTGGGCGAGCGGCAACGTATTGAAATCGTTCGTGCTTTGCTGCTCGACCCGCAATTGCTGATCATGGACGAGCCCACCTCGGTGCTGACGCCGCAGGAGGTGGAGCAGCTCTTCACCGTGCTGCGCAAGCTCGCCGCAGAGGGCTGCTCGATCCTCTATATTTCTCATAAGCTTCATGAAATCAAAGCCTTGTGCGACACGGCGACGATCCTGCGGGGCGGGAAACTGGTCGATACCTGCGATCCGAAACAGGAAACCAGCCGCTCCATGGCCGAGAAAATGATCGGCGCGGGGCTAAAGGATATCGTCAAGCCGGCGGGTCGGAGCTTCGGCGAAACCAAGCTATTTGTTAACAGGCTGTCAACACAAAGGGCCGGTCATTTTGACGTTCCGGTCAATGACGTGAGCTTCACTGTGCGGGCAGGCGAGATCCTGGGCATTGCCGGGGTGGCCGGCAATGGTCAGAACGCGCTGCTCGACGCCCTGTCGGGCGAAATCCGCAGCGAGGACCGGGACGCCATTGCCATCGACGGCAAGGGCATAGGCCACATGGACACGACCGAGCGGCGGCGGCATGGCTTGTGCGCCGTTCCCGAGGAGCGCAACGGCCATGCCGCGGTCGGCGACTTCACGCTCAGCGACAATTCGGTGCTGACGGCGCGTGACCGGCTCGGCATGGTGGTGATGGGGCTGATCAATTCGGGCGCGGCCAGAACCTACACGGGCAAGGTGATCGCCGACTTCGCCGTCAAAACGCTGGGACCGGCCTCGACGGCGGGATCGCTGTCGGGCGGGAACCTCCAGAAATACATCATGGGGCGGGAAATCCTGCAAAAGCCCAGCGTGCTGGTGGTCAGCCAGCCGACCTGGGGCGTCGATGCGGGCGCGGCGGCGGCGATCCATCAGGCGCTGGTGGACCTGGCCGCCGCCGGATCGGCCATCGTGGTGATCAGCCAGGACCTCGACGAATTGCGGGCCCTTTCGGATACGCTGGCGGTGATCAATATGGGGCGGTTGAGCGAGGCGCGGCCGGTCAAGGATTTCAGCGTCGAGGAGATCGGCCTCCTGATGGGCGGCGTGCATGGGGCGGAGGCAGCATGATGCAATTTCGCCTCGAAAAGCGCCGCGAGCCTTCGCGCGTCATGCTCTACGCGACGCCGGTGGCGGCGGTGGTGCTGACCATGGTGGTGGGCGCCATCATCTTCTCGCTGATCGGCTATGACGGCATCGGGGCGGTGCGGGAAATCTTCCTCACGCCGCTGACCAATTCGTTCAAGTGGCAGGACCTGGGGGTCAAGGCCGCGCCGCTGATCATCATCGGGGTGGGCCTCTCCATCGCCTATCGCGCCAATGTCTGGAACATCGGGGCCGAAGGCCAATATATCATGGGTGGCCTCGCCGCGACCTGGGTGGCGCTGGCCAGCCATGGCGCCGGCGGCTGGTGGACCCTGCCGGCAATGCTGCTGGCCGGTGTCGCCGGCGGTATGGCCTATGCCGCCATTCCGGCGCTGCTGCGGACCCGCCTCAACGTCAACGAGATCCTGACGTCGCTGATGCTCACCTATGCTTCGGTGCAACTCATCTACTATCTCGTCCGCGCTCCGTGGAAGGACCCCATGGGCATGGGCTTTCCGCAGACGCGGCGATTTGCCAGCGAGGCCCTGCTGCCCAACATCATTCCCGGCACCATCGTCCATGCCGGCGTGCCCATTGCCATTGTGGTGGCACTGATCGCCTGGTTCATCATGTCCCGCTCGGTCTTTGGCTACCAGATGCGGGTGGTGGGCGCGGCACCGCATGCGGCGCGCTATGGCGGCTTTTCGGAGAACAAGACCATCTGGCTGGCGCTGCTGGTCTCGGGTGGCCTCGCGGGTCTGGCGGGCATGCTTGAAGTGGCTGGGCCGTTCCAGCGCATGGTGCCCGGCTTTCCGACCAATTACGGCTTTACCGCAATCATCGTGGCCTTCCTCGGCCGGCTCAATCCGCTGGGCGTGATCTTTGCCGGCATCGTCATGGCCATTACCTTTGTGGGGGGCGAAGTGGCGCAGACCTCGATCGGCCTTTCAAGTTCGGCCACCGGCGTCTTCCAGGCCATGATGCTGTTCTTCCTACTCGCCGGTGACATCCTGGTGCGTTACCGGTTGAAGCGGGTCGTGCCGCAAGGGGAGGCGCGCGCATGAGTGTCGAACTCATCATCGCCATCATCGTCACCGTGGTCGGCGCCTCGACGCCGATCCTGATCGCCGCCATGGGCGAACTTGTGGTGGAAAAGTCCGGCGTGCTCAACCTTGGCGTCGAAGGCATGATGCTGGTCGGCGCCATCACTGCCTTCGTGGTGCTGTTCACCACCGGCAACCACTACCTCGCCATCCTCGTGGCCGCGGCCGCGGGTGTCGCCACCTCGCTGATCTTCGGCTTCCTCACGCTCAGCCTTTCGGCCAACCAGACGGCGACAGGCCTCGCGCTCACCATTTTCGGCACCGGCTTTTCGGCGCTGGCCGGGCAGGGCTATTCGGCGCGGCCGGTGACGCTGCTGGGGCCGCTTTTCCCGGCGGAACTGGCAACCCATCCGATCTGGCGGGTGCTCTTCGGTTACTCGGCGCTCGTCTATTTCTCGCTGGCGCTGGTGGCTGCGGTCTGGTGGTTCCTCAAGAAGACGCGGGCGGGCCTCATCCTGCGCGCCGTGGGCGAGAACGACCTTTCGGCCCATTCCATCGGCTATTCGGTTGTCGGTGTGCGCTACATGGCGGTGATGTTCGGCGGCGCCATGGCCGGCATTGCCGGCGCCTGTTTCCCGCTGCTGCTGACGCCGCAATGGGCCGACCGGATGACGGCGGGCCGCGGCTGGATTGCGGTGGCGCTCGTGGTCTTTGCCTCCTGGCGCCCGCTGCGCCTTCTGGCCGGCGCCTATCTCTTCGGGCTGGTCATGACCATGGAGCTCTATGCCAAGGCCAGCGGCGGGCCGCTGTCGGTCATCCCGGCCGAGCTCTGGTCGGCCATGCCCTATCTTGCCACCGTCGTGGTGCTGGTGCTGATATCTTTGCGCCGGGACGCTTCCACCAATGCTCCGGCCTGTCTCGGCAGGCCGTTTTTGCCGTCCAATTGAGGCCGCCAATGGTTCGGCCTCAAACAACGATGCTGGCCTGCAAATCCAGAAGCGCTCCGCTTCCGGTCCTCACGTACAAGCGTACGCTCCGGTCCGGTTCTCGCGCTTCAGGATTTTCGGCTCAGCCTCGATGTTTGCCGCTCGTACCATTACACTTCAATCAAGAAAAACCCGTCATCCAGGAGAAAAACCAATGACTCTCAATCGTCGAAATCTGCTCAAGGCCGGTGCAGCGGCCGCAGCACTGCCGTTGCTCGGTAGCAAGGCCTTCGCCCAGTCCGAACCGCTCAAGGTCGGCTTCATGCTGATCGGCACGCCGAACGACAATGGCTGGAACTTCGGCCATGCCACCGGCGCCAAGTACATGAAGGACACGCTGGGCGATCTCGTCGCCGAGCCGACCATTGTCGAGAACGTGCCGGAAGGCCCGGACTGCGAACGCGTGCTGCGTGAACTGGCCCAGTCCGGCCACAAGCTGATCTTCGCCACCAGCTTCGGCTATGGCGACTATGTCATCAAGGTTGCCGAGCAGTTCCCCGACGTGAAGTTCGAGCACGCCACCGGCTACCAGCGCTCGGCCAACGTGGCCACCTACAATGCCCGCTTCCATGAAGGCCGTGCCGTTTGCGGCACCATTGCCGGCCACATGTCCAAGACCGGCAAGGCGGGCTATATCGGCTCGTTCCCGATCCCGGAAGTGGTGATGGGCATCAACGCCTTCGTGCTGGCCGCCCGCAAGGTGAACCCCGACTTCACCATCACCCCGGTCTATATCTCGACCTGGAACGACCCGGCCAAGGAAGCCGACGCCGCCCGCGCCATGATCGACCAGGGCATCGACGTGATCGCCCAGCACACCGACGGACCGGCTGCCCTGCAGGTTGCCGAGGAACGCGGCATTGTCGGCGGTTTCGGCCAGGGTGCCGACATGTCGGCTTTCGCCCCGAATGCCCAGCTGACCTCGATCATCGACAACTGGGGTCCGCACTATGTCAACGCCGCCCAGGCGGTGATCGACGGCACCTGGGAGTCCGGTGACCGCTGGCCGGGTCTCAAGGAAGGCGAAGTGCAGATCGGGCCCTATGGTCCCAAGGTTCCGGAAGACGTCGTGGCCGCTGCCGAAGCGGTCAAGAACGGCCAGATCGACGGCTCGTTCAACATCTTCACCGGCCCGATCAATGACCATACCGGCGCCGAGAAGGTGCCCGCCGGCGTGACCATGACCGATGCCGAACTGCTCAGCATGGACTGGTATGTCGAAGGCGTCAT
>CAMLKN010000062.1 GCA_946480655.1 uncultured Devosia sp.
GAATGGGCCTGACGCTCATCGAGGGCATGCCGCTGGGGGAAGTCGGCATTGACCGGGTCGACAGCTACCTGCCCCTGCGCGAACTGCATGAGCGCCTGTCGCGCCGCTACACGTTCACCAAGCTCGACAAGCGCACCGGCGGCCCCGCCCGCTATGTGCACGTCGCCGAGACCGGTGGGACGCTGGGCTTCATCACCCCGATGAGCCACAATTTCTGCGAGAGCTGCAATCGCGTGCGCCTGACCGCCACCGGGCAACTGTTCCTGTGCCTGGGACAGGACGACCAGGTCAATCTGCGCGACGCCTGGCGGGAGGGTGGCGCTGCGGCGCTCGATGCGGCGCTCGACCACGCCATGGTCATCAAGCCCAAGGGACATGACTTCGTGCTCGATCGCACGCACACCGAGCCTGCAGTGGCGCGGCACATGAGCGTCACGGGGGGCTAGGCACTTCTAGCGCCCCGGTGCCCTTTCGATCAGTTCCACCAATATGCCGTCGGGATCGCGGACAAAGGCGACGCGACTGATCATTTCGGTGTTGTAGGCGCGGCGCGGGTGCTCGACGATCTCTACGCCGGCGGCTTCGAGCGTTTCGATCATGCCGCGAACGTCATCATAGGCGAGCGTCACATGCCGCATGCCCGCTTCGGTATGCGGCACGTCGCGAAAACGCGCGACGGGGTGCGCCGGCGCGGCGATTTCCAGCATGCCTCCACCGGCATCGAGAAAGGCAAGCTCACCACCGGCCGTGGTGCGCCTCAGGGCCAGGCGCAACCCCAGCAGCCCGCAATAGAAGTCGAGCGCACGGTCCATGTTGCTGACCGTCATGCCCACATGTTCGAAGCCCAGAAGCATGGCGGGTCCGACGCTACTTGTCGTCGTCGGTGATGATGGCGAAATCGAGCGGCAGGGCCGTGGTGTACTTGATCTGCCCCATGGCAAAGGCCGAGCTGACATCGGTCAGGTTGATCTTGCCGATCAGCCGCTTGTAGAAGGCGTCGTAGGCCCCGATATCGGGAACCACAACGCGCATCAGGTAATCGACCTCGCCGCTCATCCGGTAGAATTCCACAACTTCGGGGAACTCGTCGACCACGGCGGAGAACTTGCGCATCCAGGCGTCGTTGTGCTCGTTGGTCTTGACCGAGACGAAGACAGTGACCCCGACATTGACCTTGGCCGGGTCGAGCACCGCCACGCGGCGCTGAATGACCCCGTCTTCTTCCATCTTCTGGATACGGCGCCAGCACGGCGTGGTGCTGAGCCCGACCTTGCGGCCGATCTCGGCCACCGGCATGGTCGCATCCTTTTGCAGCAGCGTCAGAATTTTGCGGTCGATCTTGTCCAACGCCATTCCAGCCCCATGAAATCAGTTTTTGTTTGAGACGCCCCGCCAAGTCTTTGGCGGCAGAAGGAGTGCCATATTGCCCAAACCGGCGCAATAAAATTGCTCATTGGAATAGATCGGCTTTGGCAGGAATATCTTAACCCCAGCCATCGGCGGCCCGCCAGCCCCTTTGCCGGTGCCGCAGTCAAGTACACGCCGGACCGGCGCCGCGGGTAAGGCGATTTCACCGGCTGTTAACCACAGCCCCCATAAGGTCTGCCCATGAGCGTCGCGAACGCGTTTTTGTTCGCATCATCGAGTAACGAGTAAGACTTTCATGCCGGTTCCCGACGCCGATACCCGTGCCTCAAGCGGGCGTGACGGCAAGCGAGCAGCACAGAAGACGGTGCTTGAGGCCCGCCAACGGCTGACATCCAGCTCCGGGACGCGCGCCGATTTCGATTTCGAACTGATGCATGACTATGCCGATGCCCGTATCGGCGCGGCCCTGCCCATGGCCGCCATTGTCTGCATTCTTGCCATCGTGGCCAGCTTCTGGGTGCCGGTCACGGTTACGGCGATCTGGGCGGGGCTGGTGATCGCCAGCCTCCTCGTCGTGGTGCTGACCGCTCGGCGCTTCAAGGCCGCCGATCCGGGCAAGTTCAACGCGGCGCGCTGGACGACCAGTTTCGTGGCGGCGGAAAGCGTCGGCGGCCTCGCCCTGTCGCTGCTGGCCCTGTTCACCCTGGTGACCGACCCTGAGGCGCTGGCGCCGGTGATGTTCGCCATGGTTCTGGTGAGCATCGCCGCCAATGCGGTTGCCACCCATACGCTGCCGCAGGCGACGCTGATGAGCACGCTGCCGGTCACCACGACGGTTTCGATCTCCCTGATCGCGCTGGGCGGCACGCTCAACTACACGCTGGCCGCCGTGGCGGTCTGCGGTGAGATTTTCTTTCTCTACCTTGCCCGGCAATTGCATGGCTCGGAACTTGAAACCATCACGCACCAGGCCGAGAAGGACACGCTGATCTACGAACTGGAAGAAGCGCGCAACATGTCCGACGAAGCGCGCCGCCATGCCGAGCAGGCCAATATTGCCAAGAGCCAGTTCCTCGCCACCATGAGCCATGAGTTGCGCACGCCGCTCAACGCCATTATCGGCTTTTCCGAAGTGCTGAAGTCGGAGTTGCTGGGGCCGCACCAGGTGCCGCAATACAAGGAATATGCCGGCGACATCCATGCCAGCGGCCAGCATCTGCTCAATCTCATCAACGAACTGCTCGACCTCAGCCGCATCGAAGCGGGCAAGTATGAGCTCAACGAGGAAGTGGTGTCCCTGGTGGACATCGCCGCCGACTGCCGCCGGATGATGGAGCTGCGCGCCAAGTCCAAGGGCATCGAGCTGGTGTTCAGCTATGGCGACAACCTGCCAAAGCTCTGGGGCGACGAGCGCGCCATCCGCCAGGTGGTCCTCAACCTCCTCAGCAATGCCATCAAGTTCACGCCCCAGCAGGGCAAGGTGGTGCTCGTGGTGCAGCGCAGCGGTGACGGCGGGCAGCTTATCTCGGTCAAGGATAATGGCCCCGGCATCCCCGAGAACGAGATCGAAACCGTGCTCTCCTCGTTCGGCCAGGGCTCGCTGGCCCAGAAGACCGCCGAACAGGGCGCGGGCCTCGGGTTGCCCATCGTGCAGAAGATCATGGACCTGCATCAGGGCCGGTTCGATCTCTTCTCCAAGCTCCGTTTCGGCACTGAAGTCATCGCCACCTTCCCGCGCGCCCGCGTCATGGACGCGCTGGCCCCGGTGGTCGAACGCCGCAACAGGCTCGAAATCTATTCGGAAGCCGGCTGAGGTCCGCCGAGCCGGTACGTCGAAATTTGGCCGCTTTCGGCACGAGGATCAGGGCAATGGAGCGTTCATGACCAAACTAGCCCTGATTGCCTGTTTCATCGGCCTTGCCAGCACAGTTTCCGCCCTCGCGCAGTCACCAGCCCCTGAAGCGGCCGGCGCCGAGAACGTGGCTCCCGCTGCGCAATCCGATTTCGATACAAGCTATCGTCCCTCCCCGACCGTCTCGGCGCGGCTGCAGCGCGAGTTCCTCGAGCGCATCCGCTGGACAGCAGGGGTGGAGGCCCGCGATGACCTGGCAAAGGCCTTCGAGGAGAAATCTCCGGTCGACATCTGGCTCGAACTGGTGGCCAGCGACGGGCTTCAAGCCAACAATGTCGCCGATGCTCTCACCGCCTATTGGGTGATCAACTGGGTGGCCGCCAATGGCGCCTATGCAGCCAAGGTCGACAGCGAACCTGTGCAAAGGCAATTGCGGATCGCCTTCGCCAACGACGCCAATTTTCTCAAGATGGGCGACCAGCAGCGCCAGGAACTGGCCGAAGGTTACATACTCGACTTTCTGGTCGAACATGCGGCGCTCAATGCCGCCGTGGCACGGCGGGACGTGGATACACTCAACCGCCTTGCTGCGGCCGCCGTTCTCCGCTTCCGGCAGAAGATGAATGTCGACTTGCTCTCGCTGGTGCCAGGGCCGGACGGCTTCATGGGCCGCCCGGCGGCGCAGGATTCCGTCCCCACGCCGACGGTTACCTCAGATGCTGACGGCGAACCGGCGGACGACTGATCCGATCAGCTCGACTTGCCGCTGACGGCTGCGCTTTCGAAGGTCGCCATGTTGTTGTGCAGGTGCAGCGCCGTCTTGGCCATGACGGCCGCCAGGGCCGCGCCGCTGCCTTCACCCAGCCGCATGCCCAGGTCAAGCAGGCCGGTCTGGCCCATCTTCTCCAGCGCCTTGGCATGGGCGCTCTCCGCCGACACATGGGCGAAGAGGCAATGGTTGATCGACGCCGGATTGACCGCGTGGGCAATCGCGGCCGCGGTGGTTGCCACATAGCCATCGACGATCACCGGAACTTTCTGGTGGCGCGCGGCGACCAAAGCGCCGAGCATGGCGCAGATCTCTCGGCCACCGAGGCGCGCGAGGATGGCCAGGGGATGATCGAGTTCGCCAGCATGGCGGGCCAGGGCGCGATCGACCGCATCGGCCTTGCGCTGCAGGCCGGCATCATCGACGCCGGTACCGCGACCAACCCAATCGGCGCCGGTGCCACCATAGAGCGCGGCGTTGATGGCGGCCGCAATGGTGGTATTGCCGATACCCATTTCCCCAAGGCAGATCAGGTCCGGTTTTCCGGCCACCGCTTCCATGCCATAGGCGATGGTGGCGGCGCACATCTGGTCGTCGAGGGCCGGCTCCTTGGTGATGTCGCCCGTGGGCATTTCCAGCGCCAGCTCAAACACGCGCAGGTTGATTTCGTGCAGCGCACAGATCTGCGAAATGGCCGCGCCACCATTGGTGAAGTTGGCGACCATTTGAGCCGTCACCTCGCGGGGAAAGCTCGAAACCCCCTGTTCGGTCACGCCATGATTGCCGGCAAAGATGGTGACCATGGGATTGTCGAGCCGCGGCTGGGCCCGGTGCTGCCAGCGGGCGAGGAATTCCACGAGACCTTCGAGCTTTCCCAAGGAGCCCGGCGGCTTGGTCAGCTGCGCATCCCGTTCGCGCACGGCCGCAACCGCTTTCTCGTCGCCATCGGGCACGGCCACGAGCAGTTCAACGATATCGGCGAAGGCGGGATTGAGTGGCATGGCAGGTCCGGCGCGGTGTGTTAGGAAGGACGGGACTTGTTGCCCATTACGGAGCGAAAAGCAATTGACGGACGGGGCATCGGACAGCGGCACGGCGAGCGAAATCTCTCCTGAAAACCGGGATGCTTACCGGCCGGAAGCGCCGCGTGGCGGCCTCGGGCTCAAGGACGACCTCGTCATGGCCCTGCGATTTTTTTCGCGCCTACCCACCGGCGACAGCCCGCACGAAAAGCCCGATCTGGGGCGCATTGCCATGGCGCTGCCGCTGGCCTCGGTGGTCATGGGCCTCACCCCGATTCTCTTGCTGGGCGGCGTCTGGCTGGGTCTGCCCGGTTACTTCGCCGCCGCCCTGGCCGTGGGCGCCATGGTCATCGTGGGCGGCGGGATGATGGAGGATTCGCTGGCCGATTCGGCCGATGGCCTGTTTGGCGGTTCGACCCGGGAGCGGCGCCTCGAAATCCTCAAGGACAGCCGCCACGGTACCTACGGGGTGGCCGCGCTGTGCCTGTTCCTGGTCTTGCGGGTGACGGCGCTGGGCGGCGTTGCCACGGTCAATCCACTGGCGGCCGCAGGATTGTGGCTCGCCGCCAATATTGCTGGCCGATCTGGTGCGCTCTGGGTGGCGGTCGCCCTGCCCCCGGCCCGCGCCGAAGGGGCTTCGGCCAGTGCCGGCGCCCTGCCCGTTTCGCGCTTCATCGTCGGGGCCGCACTCGCGACCCTGCTGGTCTTCGTCATCGGCGCCCCGGCATCGAGCCTGCTCGGCGTCATCGTGGCAGTGCTTGCGGTAGGCCTCGTCGTGCTCGGCTGGACGGCGCTTTGCCGCAAGCTTGTCGGCGGACAGACCGGCGACCTCATCGGGGGTGCTGCGGGCCTGGGAGAGATCGCCGCCCTCGCCGTGCTGCTGATCTTTGCGTGACCGCCTTGAAATCGCCGTGCCAGCTTCCTTAATCGGAAGGAGGTGGCGCCCGGGAGCGGACAGAGCATGATCTTCATCGGCATTGCGCTTCTGGTGGCTGCGGGTCTGGTGCTGCTGATCAGCGCCGATGCGGGGAGCCTGGTTGGGCTCAGCCAGATGCAGACCGCGCAACTGATCCCCCTCCTCGTACTCCTCATCATCTTTGCCGGCGGGCTGTTCACGCGGCGGCACAAGGCCTCCGAGCTTCTGGGGGGCCTGTTCCTCTGGGCGGGCCTGTTTGCGGTGGCCATGGTGACCTATGCCTATCGCGACGAATTGCTCGGCGTGGTCGGCCGGGTGGCTGGCGAATTCCAGCCGGGCGTGGCCCTCGTGGATGCCGAAGCCGGGACGGCGACCTTCCGGCGCGGCATGAACGGGCATTTCGAGGTCAATGCCACCATCAACGGACATACCACGCCGATGATCTTCGATACCGGCGCCAGCGCCGTGGTCCTGACGATCGCCGACGCACGCGCGGCGGGCGTCAATGTCGAAGGCCTGCGCTACACCGTGCCGGTCTCGACAGCCAATGGCCAGGGCCTGGCGGCGCGCACGCGGCTCGACAGTATCGAGGTGGGCGGCATCGTGCGCCGCAACCTCACCGCCTTCGTCACTGAAGAAGGCGCCCTGGAAACCAGCCTGCTCGGCATGACCTTCCTCGAAACGCTGACGCGCTACAGCGTGACGCAGAACTCGCTTGAACTGGTGGACTAGCTGGCGGCTTCGAGCGCCCGCTCCTCGACCGCCGACAGCGCGCGCATGAAGACTTCCGGCCCGGCATTGGGGCGGCAGGCGTCGACGCTCATGATCTGGCGGAACTGGCGCGCGCCGGGGCGGCCGTTGGCGAGACCGAGCATGTGGCGGGCGATGTTGTTGAGCCTCGTGCCCTGCCCGCGTTGGGTCTCGGCATAGTCGGCCATGGCCGCCATGATGGCGGGCAGATCGGGCACGGCACGATCATCGCCGAAGATGCGGGCGTCCACCTCCGCCAGAAGCATGGGATTGTGATAGGCGGCGCGGCCCAGCATCACCCCATCCATGTGCCGGAGATGTTCCTCCGCCTGTTCCAGCGTCTCGATACCACCATTGATGGCGGCAAAGAGCGGCGACAGCCGCTGGCCGAGGCGATGCACCCGCGGATAGTCGAGCGGCGGGATGGTGCGGTTTTCCTTGGGGCTCAACCCCTGCAGCCAGGCCTTGCGGGCATGGACGTAGAGCGCATCGACACCGGCCGCCACCATGGCATCGGCAAAGCGATCGAGGCTTTCCTCGGTATCCTGATCGTCGATGCCGATGCGGCACTTGACGGTAATGGGGGTCTCGGTGGCATCGCGCATGGCGCGGACACAGTCGGCCACCAGCTCCGGCTCGGCCATGAGGCAGGCGCCGAAACGGCCCGACTGTACCCGGTCCGACGGGCAACCGACATTGAGATTGATCTCGTCATAGCCGAAGGTCTCGGCAATGCGGCACGCTTCGGCCAGTTCCACCGGGTCGGAGCCGCCCAGTTGCAGGGCGACCGGATGCTCACTCTCGTCGTAGCGCAGGTGGCGCTCGGCATCGCCGCGCACGATGGCGCCGGAATTGACCATTTCGGTAAAGAGCAGGCTATGGCGCGTCAGCAGCCGATGGAGGAAACGGCAATGCCGGTCCGTCCAGTCCATCATCGGCGCGACCGAAAAGCGGCGCGAAAGCGCCAGCGGGGTCGCAGTCTGGGCGTCGGCCTCGATCAATGAAACGTTGTCTCCAGTCCCAATTCGGGCGCCGCGTCACGCGGCCCGGTGGCAATAGACCAGAATGGTGCCCCTGCGAAAGCCTTTAAAGGCAAGAACACGCAGGACTGATCTGGATCAATACAGATCAACGCGCGTTGTTCTAGCGTGAGGCCATAACCAAGCGTCAAAGGAGTGCGCCATGTATTCCAATATCGTGTGTGGCATCGACGGGTCGGAACTGAGCACCAAAGCCCTGCGTCATGCGCTGGGACTTGCCGCCAAGACCGGCGCCAAGGTGACGGCCGTGACCGTCACAGAACCCTCTGTCATCGTAGCGCCGGGCGCCGAGATCATGATGGTGGACACCAGTTCCATCATTGCCGACCTGGAAGCGGCCAAGGCAGACTCCGCCAAGACCATCCTCAGCGATGCCGAGGCAGTGGCCAAGGTCGCCGGGCAGTCCATTGCCGTCCGGCATGTCGCCAATAGCCACCCAGCCGAAGGCATCATTGAAGCCGCCAAGGAGATCGGCGCGGACCTGTTGGTCATGGGCTCGCACGGGCGACGGGGGCTGGGGCGGCTATTGCTGGGCAGTCAGGCCGCCGAGGTCCTGGCGCATGCTCATATCCCGGTCCTGGTGATCAAGTAGACCTAACATGTCAGTGGTGGCGTGGCGGTAGGAAATGGGCTAAAGGCCTGCGAGAACGCGTTCGCGAGCCAGGCCATGACCCCGACCACCCCCCGCCACATCGCCGTCATCGACATCGGCAAGACCAATGCCAAGGTGGTGTTGATCGACAGCGCCACGCGTGCGCAACTGGCGGTCGACAGCACGCCCAACAGCGTGCTGCGCGAAGGCCCCTACCCTCACGCCGATGTCGAACGGCTCTGGAACTTCATCCGCGACTGCCTCCGGCGCTTTCAGGCTGCCCATGGCGTGGACGGCATTTCGATCACCACCCACGGGGCGACCGGCGCGCTCCTGACCGGAAACCGGCTGGCTTTGCCCGTCCTCGACTATGAAAGCGACGCGCCCGAGGCGTCGGAAGAGGCCTATGAGCGGGTACGCCCGGCCTTTGCCGAAACCCTGTCGCCCCGGCTTCCCGTCGGCCTCAACTGGGGCGCGCAGATCTTCTGGCAGTCGCGGGCCTTTCCGGAGGAATTCGCCGAGGTCACGGCCATCCTGCCCTATCCGCAATATTGGGCCTGGCGCCTGACCGGCCACTTGGCCAGCGAGGTCACCTCGCTGGGCTGCCATACTGACCTCTGGGCTCCGGACAAGGGCGACTTTTCGAGCATGGTGGACGCCTTGGGCTGGCGAAAGCTCTTCCCGCCGGTGAGGCCGGCGGCGTCGGTGATCGGCACCTTGCTGCCCGCCATCGCGGATGAGACCGGCTTGCCGGCCACGACACCCGTCGCCTGCGGCATCCACGATTCCAACGCCTCGCTGCTGCCGCATCTGGGCGCGGCGGAGACCCCTTTCACGGTGGTTTCGACCGGCACCTGGACCATCCTGATGACGGTGGGCGGCGACACCGGCGCGCTCGACCCCGATCGCGACAGCCTGGCCAATGTCGATGCCCATGGCCGCCCGGTTCCGACGGCACGCTTCATGGGCGGGCGCGAATTCGATGCCCTCGTTCCGAACATCGCGGAACCGACGGACACCGACATCGCCCATGTGATTGCCAATGACATCCAGGCCTTGCCCAGCTTCACCCCGGGCGTCGGACCGTTCGGCGGGCTGACGGGCCGCTGGACGGCCGATCCCGAGACCTTGACGGCGGGGCAGCGCACCGCCGCCGCCTCGCTCTATCTCGCGCTGATGGCGCGCACCTGCCTTGACCTCTGCGGCCTGGGCCGCAGGATCACCCTCGAGGGACCGCTGGCCCGCAACCGGCTCTTCGGCCAGGCGTTGGCGGCATTGGCAGGCGTGCCAGTCCTTGCCTCGGGCGATGCCACGGGAACCAGCCTCGGTGCCAGCCTGCTGTTCGGCGGGACTATCGCCCCGACCGTTGGCTCCCCGCCCTTCGAGCCTTTGCAGGTCGATGGATTGGATACCTATGTCGCGCGCTGGCGGCAACGGACGCAGGCATAGTCGCCCGCGTAACGCCTATCGCTCCAGCACTTCCACGGCCGTTCCGGCTTTGGCCAGCTTGCGCTCGCGCCGCCAGATATAGAGGCCGCTGAGCACGATGATCACGACACCGAGGATGAACCATTCATCCGGCGGCTGGTTGAAGATGAGCCAGCTGGCCAGCGCGAGATAGATGAGGCTGAGATAGCTGAACGGCGCCAGCGTCGCCGGGGTGGCAAAGCGATGGGCGACCGAGTTCAGGAAATGCCCGGCCAGCCCCGCCGCGCCCATGATGAAGAAGGCGATCCAGGAAATGGGCATGCTGGGCCAGACCCAGTCATTGAAGGCCACAGGCAGGAGCAGAACGATCGGCGTCGCGCCCGCATAGAACTGCTGGGTCTGGGCCGTGTCGACTCCCGCAAGCTTGCGGGTCAGGATCGAAAACAGCGCCAGGAAGACCGCGCAGCCGAGACTCAAGAAGGCTGCCGGCTGGAAGGCTTCCGAGCCGGGCCGGACGATGATCAGGATGCCGGCAAATCCGACACAGATGGCAAGCCAGCGGCGCCAGCCGACTTTGTCGCCCAGGAGCGGCCCCGACAAGGCGCAGACCATCAGGGGCGAAGTGAACATGAGGGCGCTGGTGACAGTCAGCGGCAGGTAACGCATGGCCAGAAAGTTGAGGCCGGTCGTGCCCAGCAGGCACACGCCGCGCAGGATTTCGAGTTTCCAGTTGTTGGAGACGAAGAGCCGCAAGCCCGTTACCGGCAGGAACAGCAGTAAGAGCAGGAAAACGTGCATGCCGTAGCGCACGAAGACGATTTCGGACGTGGGCATGCCTTCTATCGAGAGCCACTTGGCCGAAATGTCGAGCAGCAGCAGCACAAGTTGCGACGCCAGCACCAGCATGATGCCGAGATTGGCGCGGCTCTCGATGGGGGAAACGGCGGTCATGACTACTTCCGGGCCACGAGGAGGCGCGGCAGGTTCACCGATGGCCGACGAAGGCGGGCAAGTCAACCATCATGTATGGAAGGGCATTGAAGGTCCCCGGTGGTTTGAAGAGTGTGAGCCGGCCCGGAGCTTTCAGATCACCCCACCCTCATTCCCTCCCCATCAAGGGGAGGGATCAAGGGTGGGGGTTAGGCTCAGAGGCAGCTCAGAAAGTCTCGGCC
>CAMLKN010000063.1 GCA_946480655.1 uncultured Devosia sp.
CCTTCATCCGCCGCGCCGACCTCAGCCGCGACCGCAACGACCAGCGCCCCGAGCGCTTCGCCAAGGGCGACAAGGTCGATGCCCGCGTCACCCAGTACGACCGCAAGACCGGCCGCATCCAGCTCTCGATCAAGGCGCTCGAAATCGCCGAAGAACGTGAAGCCGTTGCGAATTTCGGTTCGTCGGATTCGGGCGCTTCGCTCGGCGACATCCTGGGCGCCGCCCTCAAGGATCGCGAGCAGAAGTAAGCCAAAGGGCCCTTCTGCAACCTTTCGACCCGCGCCAAACGGTGCGGGTCGTTTCGTATGGTGGATGACAGATGATCCAGTTTCGCGACGTCGCCTGGCGCGCCATGAGCGGCTATGACTTCGGCGCCGTCTTCGAGATCGCCAACAAGGTGCATCCGGGTTTTTTCGAAGCCGAGGACGTGCTGGCGGAAAAATTCGCGCTCTATCGCAATGGCTGCTACCTGCTCGAAGTCTCGGAAAAGCCGGCCGGCTATGTGCTGAGCCACCCCTGGACCCTTGGCAGCCTGCCGGCGCTGAACACGCTGCTCGGCGCCATTCCGGCCGATGCCGACAGCTACTATATCCATGACCTGGCGCTGTTACCGGTGACCCGCGGGGTCGGCGCGGCAGGGCAGATCGTCGCGGCACTGACCAAGCATGCCAAGGCCATGGGCTATCCCTCGATGAGTCTGGTGGCCGTCAACGGCTCGGTCGCCTTCTGGGAAAAGCAGGGCTTTGTCACCGAAGACCGACCGGAACTGGCGGACAAGCTGGCCGCCTATGAGGAGGCGGCGCGCTATATGGTCAAGCCACTGGACTAGCGCCTGGCTTGCCTTCGGCCGCTCCGGTCGCTACCTCAGGGCGCAGACCGGAGACAAGCGCCGTGACCAATCCCAGCCCGCATGAATTCCTTGCTGCCGACCGCTATCGCCGCTCCCGGGGCCTGTGGCGGATCCTGACCCTTCTGGCGCTGGTGGTCGCCGTCCTGGCCCTGTTCGGGCGGTTCGGCCTGCCCGCAGCCGGCCAGGGCGACCATGTCGCGCGCATCGTTATCGCCGGCACCATTGCCACCGACCCGGCCCGCTCCCGCGCGATCGACGCGCTGATCGAGGACGAGACGGTCAAGGCCGTCATCGTCGCCATCAATTCGCCGGGCGGCACCACGGCGGGCGGCGAAGAACTCTACGAAGACCTGCGGCGCCTCGCGGCCGCCAAGCCGGTGGTTTCGACCATCGACGAACTGGGCGCCTCGGCGGCCTATATGACCGCCATTGCCACCGACCGCATCTTTGCCCGGCGCCTGTCGATCGTGGGCTCGATCGGCGTGCTCTACCAGCATGTCAATGCCGGCAAGCTGCTCGACACGATCGGCGTCGATCTCGACAAGGTCGCTTCCGGCCCGCTCAAGGCCGAGCCGGATTATGACGAACCGCTGACCGGGGCGCCGCGCGCTTCCATCACGGCCCTGGTGGAGGACAGCTTCGCTTGGTTCGTCGATATCGTGGCCGAGCGGCGGGGTCTTGAGCGTTCAGCCGTGCTGGCGCTGGCGGATGGGCGCATCATGACCGGACGGGTCGGCATCGAGACCGGTCTCATTGATGCCGTCGGCGGGGAAGAGGAAGCCCTGGCCTGGCTCGAGGCCGAGCATGGCGTGGACGCGGCCAGCGCGGTGGTAACAGCCTGGCCAGTCGAAACCGGAGAGTTCAACTGGATCGGCGACCTCCTCGGCGGCTCATTGCGCCAGATGGTCGGTCTTCCTGCCGAAGGTATTGTCATGCTTGACGGTTTGGTCTCGCTTTGGCAGGTTGATCAGGGTCCCTGACAGGGGACGAGGGGTGGATACCGGAGCCTTTGATGATCAAGTCTGAACTTGTCGAGAAGCTCGCCGCGGAGAACCCGCATCTTTTTCAGCGTGACATCGAAAATATCGTCAACGCGATCCTCGACGAGATCGGGGATGCCATGGCGCGGGGCGACCGGGTGGAGCTGCGAGGCTTCGGTGCCTTTTCGGTGAAGAACCGCCCGGCCCGCGTGGGCCGCAACCCGCGCACCGGCGAGCAGGTCGATGTGGGCGAGAAATATGTGCCGCAATTCAAGGCCGGCAAGGAAATCCGCGAGCGGCTCAATCGCTCCTGAGGCTTCTGCCGCCCATGCAAGGACCGGAGCCTCATCGGGCTCCACTGGATACCTCTATGGTCAATAGAATCGTCGGCTGGCTGGTTCTGGTGCCGCTTTGTGCGCTGCTCGTCGCCTTTGCCCTGGCCAACCGGCAGCTGGTCAATGTCAACATCAACCCCTTTGTCGCCCCGGTCGAGGGCGATGCAGGTGGCTATGGCATCCCGCTCTTCGTCATCCTTTACGTGGTGCTCCTGATCGGCGTGCTGCTGGGTGGCATTGCCAGCTGGTTCGCGCAAGGTTCGCACCGGCGCAGCGAGCGCCACTGGCGCCGCGAAGCGCAAGCCCTGGGCCAGGAGCTGGAAGCCCAGCGCCGCAAGGGCCAGGCGGGCGCGACCCCCAATGCCGATGTCGATGATTTGCTGGAACTGCGATGACGGACGGCGCAGTGCGGCTCACTTCCCTGTTCCCGTCCCGTTGAGCCCAAAAAGACTATGGCCGATCCCTTGATCGTCAAAATCTGCGGCATCAAGACCCATGAATTGCTCGACGCGACCATTGCGGCCGGCGCCGATATGGTGGGCTTCATGCACTTTCCGCGCTCGCCGCGCCATGTTTCCATCGATGAGCTGGGCGGGCTGATCTCGGCGGCGCGCGGGCGCATCCAGAGCTGCGTGGTCCTGGTCAATCCGGACAATTCCAGCGTGGCCGAAGTGGCCGCGCTCGGGCCGGACTGGATCCAGTTGCATGGGCCCGAAACGCCGCATCGCGTCGAGGCCATAAGGGCCGAGGCGGGCGTTGAAATCATCAAGGCGCTGCCCATCGGTTCGGCTGACGATATCGCCAGGGTTGCCGAGTTTTCGGCCGTGGCCGACCGCATCCTGCTCGATGCCAAGCCGCCCAAGGGGGCCGACCGGCCGGGCGGGCTGGGCGAAAGCTTTGACTGGACCCTGCTCGAAGCGCTTGACCCGTCCATCCCCTTCATGCTTTCCGGGGGACTGACGCCGGACAATGTGGCCAGTGCCGTCAGCCAGGTGAGGCCTTTCGGGATCGATGCATCCTCGGGCCTGGAAACCGCACCGGGCGTCAAGAACAAGAAACTGATCGAGGCGTTCATCCGCAACGCCCGGGCAGCCGTATAGAAGCAGCACGCCGGGTTGCCCTCGGCGGCGCCGAGAGGACCCAAATGGACCGCACCAATTCCCTGCGCAACGGCCCGGACGAGCACGGGCGGTTCGGCATCTATGGCGGACGCTTCGTCGCCGAGACGCTGATGCCGCTGATCCTGGACCTGGAACGGGAATATCGCGCCGCCAAGGCCGACCCCGCCTATGCGGCCGAGCTCAAGGACCTGGCGGTCCATTATACCGGCCGCCCCAGCCCGCTCTACTTCGCCCAGCGCCTGACCGAGCATCTGGGCGGCGCCAAGGTGTGGCTCAAGCGCGAAGAGCTCAACCATACCGGCTCGCACAAGATCAACAATTGCCTGGGGCAGATCCTCCTGGCCAAGCGCATGGGCAAGACCCGCGTCATCGCCGAGACCGGCGCCGGCCAGCATGGCGTCGCCACAGCCACGGTCTGCGCCAAGTTCGACCTGCCCTGCACCATCTTCATGGGCGCCACCGACGTCGAGCGGCAGATGCCCAATGTGCTGCGCATGAAAATGCTGGGCGCCGAGGTGCGGCCGGTCACCGCTGGCGCCGGCACCCTCAAGGATGCCATGAACGAGGCCCTGCGAGACTGGGTCACCAATGTCGACTCGACCTATTACCTGATCGGCACCGCCGCCGGCCCGCATCCCTATCCGGAAATGGTGCGCGACTTCCAGTCGGTCATCGGCACCGAACTCAAGGAACAGTTCAAGGAAGCCGAGGGTAAGCTGCCCGATGCGGTGGTGGCCTGTGTCGGCGGCGGCTCCAATGCCATCGGCACGTTCCACGCCTTCCTCGACGACCCGGAAGTTGCCATCTATGGCGCAGAGGCCGGTGGCCACGGTATCGAGGTCGAGAACGGCCATGCCGCCTCGATGACCGGCGGCCGCCCCGGCGTGCTGCACGGCAACCGCACCTATCTGCTGCAGGACAGCGACGGACAAATTCTCGAAGGCCATTCCATCTCGGCCGGGCTCGACTATCCCGGCGTCGGCCCGGAACATGCCTGGCTGCACGACACCAAGCGCGTCACCTATGCACCGATCACCGACAAGGAGGCGCTGGAGGCTTTCCAGCTCTGTACCAAGCTCGAAGGCATCATTCCGGCGCTGGAATCGGCGCACGGCCTGGCGCAGGTGATGAAGGTCGCGCCCACCATGGGCAAGGACCAGTCCATCGTGCTGTGCCTGTCCGGCCGTGGCGACAAGGACGTGGAAAGCGTCGGCAAGTATCTGGGGCTCCTGAAATAATGTCTACGCGTATCGATGCCCGCTTTGCCCAGTGCAAGGCCGAAAACCGCCCGGCGCTTGTCACCTATGTCATGGGTGGCGACCCGGACCTGGCCACCAGCCAGGCCATTCTGAACGCCTTGCCGCAGGCCGGTGCCGACGTGATCGAGCTGGGCCTGCCCTTTTCCGACCCCATGGCCGACGGCGTGGTCATCCAGATGGCCGGACAGCGCGCGCTCAAGGCCGGGCAGACGCTGCTGGGCGTGCTCGGCATGGTGGAGGAGTTCCGCCGCAAGGACGAGACCACGCCGATCGTGATGATGGGCTATTACAACCCCATTTATTCCTTCGGCGTCGATCGCTTCATCGCGGCGGCCAGGGAAGCGGGTGTGGATGGGCTGATCATCGTCGACCTGCCGGCCGAGGAAGATAACGAGCTCTGCATTCCCGCGCTCAAGGCCGGGCTCAATTTCATCCGCCTGACCACCCCGACCACCGATGACCGGCGCCTCCCGACCGTGCTCGAGAATACGTCGGGCTTTGTCTATTACGTGTCGATGACCGGCATTACCGGCGCGGCGATCAAGTCGCGTGCGGCGGTGGGCGAGGCGGTGCAGCGCATCAAGAGCCATACGTATCTTCCCGTTGCCGTGGGCTTTGGCATCAAGACGGCCGAGGACGCGGCCGAAATCGGCAAATATTCCGACGGCGTCGTTGTCGGCACGGTGCTGGTCGATGCGGTGGCGAAATCGCTGGACAATGGCAAGGCCACCGACAGGACTGTTGCCGCCGTGCGGGACCTGGTCGCCGAACTGGCCGCCGGGGTGAAGCGGGCCAAGGCTTAACGCTGTCCACAGGCTCTGCGCGCGCAGCTTTGCGGCTAGCCGCAGGGCCTGATAAGAATTGCCACAATTGACGACTACGTGATCCCACAAGATCACCGCGAAAGGCCGCGCCATGAACTGGATCGACAATTTCGTCCGCCCCAAAATCCGCTCCTTCCTCTCCAACAAGCGGGAGACGCCGGAAAATCTTTGGGTGAAAGACCCCGAGTCGGGCGAGATGGTGTTCTATCGCGATCTCGAGGCCAATCAGTGGGTGGTGCCCAATTCGGGCTATCACATGAAGATCAAGCCGGTGGACCGGCTGGCGACCTTCCTCGACGATGGCAAATATGACCTTGTCCCGGTGCCCTCGGCGCCGACCGATCCCTTAAAATTCCGCGCCCAGAAGCGCTATATCGACCAGCTCAAGGAAAACCGCGCCAAGACCGGCTATGAGGATGCCGTGCTGGTGGCCACCGGCAAACTTTATGAGCGCCCGGTGACCGTGGCCGTGCAGGATTTCGATTTCCTGGCTGGATCGCTGGGCATGGCGGCGGGGCAGGGGATCATCACCGGGCTCGAAACCGCGGTGCGCCTAAAGACCCCCTTCGTGCTGTTCGTCGCCTCGGGCGGCGCGCGCATGCAGGAAGGCGTTCTGGGTCTCATGCAGATGCCGCGCACCACTGTGGCCGTACTGCGCCTGCGCGAAGCGGGCCTGCCCTTCTTCGTGGTGCTGACCAATCCCACCACCGGCGGCGTCACCGCTTCCTATGCCATGATCGGCGACGTGCACCTGGCCGAGCCGGGCGCCCTGATCGGCTTTGCGGGCCAGCGCGTCATCGAGCAGACCATTCGCGAAAAACTGCCCAAGGGCTTCCAGCGCTCCGAATATCTCTATAGCCACGGCATGGTGGACATGGTCGTGCATCGCCACAACCTCCGCTCGACCATCGGCTCGCTGGCCGCCATTCTCACCAATGCGCCGCCCAATGAGGCGATCACCGCCGGCAGCACCAAGACCATCACCGCCCAGGCCAGCCTGCGTGACGCCGCCGTGGCCGCCGAGGGCGACGACGATATCGACCCGCCTGCCGCGGCCGCTCACGCCGAATAGGCCAGGGACCGTGTTGCGGGCTGGACAGGTCCGGCCCGCGACTGTTCTATCCGGGCATGGAAAAAGCTGCCCGATTCCCCGATGTGATGCTGCTCGCCGCCGGGCTGGGCACGCGTCTGCGCCCCATCACCGAGACGATCCCCAAGCCGCTGGTGCCGGTGGCCGGCATGCCGCTGATCGAGCGCATCATGGTCAATGCGCGGGCCGAGGGCGTGACGCGCTTTGTCGCCAATGCGCATTACCGCGCCGACCAGTTGCTGGCCCATTTTGGCGGGCTGCTCAAGGTCAATCGCGAGGCTGAATTGCTGGGGACCGGCGGCGGCGTCAAGGCCGCCTTGCCGATGCTGCATTCGGACCCGTTCTTCGTGATGAACACCGATGCCTTCTGGCCGGCCGGCAGCGATGCACCGCTCCAGCGCATGATGGCGCGGCACGTCGAGACCGATGATATCGTGCTGCTTTGCGTGCAGCCGCATCGGGCCACCGGCTTCGGGCGCAGCCACGATTTCTGCCTCGACCCCTCGGGCCAGATCACCCTCGATTATGGCGCGCCGGTCATCTATGCGGGCGTGGCGCTGATGGGCAAAGGGCTGTTCGAGGATACCCCCGATGGCGCCTTCTCGCTCAACCGGCTGTTCGAGGCCGCGCTGGAGCGCGAGGGCCTCAAAGGGGTCGTGCTCGACGCCCCCTGGTTTCATGTCGGCGATCCCGAGGCCCTCGAAGCGGCCGAGAGGGCGCTCTCCGCATGAACCTGTTCTCCATTGCCCCGCACACGCCCTTCCTGCCCTGCCTTGTCGATGCGGTGATGGATGGGCGCCTGCTGGCGGGCTGGGACAGGACCGGGCCTTTCTGGCTCTCGGACGTGACCATCATCCTGCCGACACGCCGCGCGCAGGAGACCCTTGCCGCCGCCTTTGCCACCCATCCCGATTTCAGGGGGCTTCTGCCGGATCTCCGGACCTTTGGCGGCGAGGTGAGCGACGAAGAACCCTTCCTGCCGCCCTTTGACGGGCCACCCCTGCCGCGCCTCGCCAGCGGGCTCAAGCGGCGCCTGACACTGTCCAGCCTCGTGGCCGCCTGGGCCAAGACCGAAGCGGGCAGGCAGGCTTTTTCGACGCCGCCGACGGCAGCCGAAATCTTTGCCATGGCAGAGTCGCTGGGGCGGCTGATCGATGATCTCCACATCGAGGAGCGCAGCCCCGCCCATATCCGCGCGCTCAGCGCCGAAATGGGTGCCGAACTGGGCGACTACTGGCAGCAGACGCTGAAATTCCTCGAGATTGCCCTCGACCTCTGGCCCCGCATCCTGAACCGGGACGGCCTCGCCGATGCGGCGCAACTCCGTAGCCTGCGGCTGGACCGGCAAGCCGGCGCCGCACCCTTCCTTTATGGCGAAAGGCCCGTCATTGCCGCAGGCTCGACCGGGTCGATCCCGGCGACGGCAAGGCTGCTCGAGACTATTGCGACCCTGCCACGCGGCGCGGTGGTGCTGCCGGGCCTGGACAGGGACCAGACGCCCGAGGCGCTGGCGGCCCTGCTCGATCCCACGACCAATCCCCACGGTCATCCGCAATATGGCATGGCGCAGTTGCTGCGTCGCTTCGGGGCCGATATCGAGACCGTCATCGAACTGGCCCAAAGCGAGTCGGCCCGGACGCGTCTGGTTAACCTGGCCCTGGCGCCCACGCCCGAAACGGCGAAATGGTCCGTTCAACGCTTCACTGGACCAGATTTGGAACTGGCGCTCGACGGCGTCTCGGTGATCCGGGCGCGCAATGAGGACGAAGAGGCCCGCGCCATCGCGCTGTGCGGCCGCGCCGCATTGGAAGCTGGCCAAAGCGTCGGCATCATCACCCCGGATCGCAACCTCGCCCGCCGCATCGCCGCCGAACTCAAACGCTTCGATATCGTGGTCGATGATGCCGCTGGCACACCGCTCTTTCATGCGCCCGCAGGCCGTCTGGCCCGGCAGGTCCTGAACCTGGTGACGGGCGGCTGTGCACCGGTGGACCTGCTGGCGCTGCTGCGCAATCGCGCCACCACTTTGGGCCTCGAGCGCGGCGCCATCGCCGCCCTGGCCGACGACATCGACCTTGGCCTGTTGCGCGGCCAGCGGCCGGGGCCGGGCACTGCCGGGCTCCGCGCCATGCTGGCAGCGCATCTTGGCGGCAAGCTAAAATATCCGGCCCGCAAGCTGACGCCTGAACGCGGGACGGCAATTGCGGATTTATTCGACAGGCTGGACGCTGCAATTGCGCCACTCGTCGAGCTCATTGCCCTGCCCGAAATGACCGCCGCCGCCCTGGCCGTGGCGCTGGGGACGGCCGTTGTGTCGGTCTGCGGCGAAGCACCCTTGCCAGGCCGCGCGGAACTGGCTGCATGGGTCGAGAGCATGGCCGCGCTCGGCGGGGAGGGTCATCGCTTCGGAGCTTTCGGGCTCGATGACGTGCTGGCCGCCCTGATGAGCGGGATCGAGGTCCGCCATCCTGTGCCGCAGGACCGGCGCCAGGACATTGCCATCTGGGGGCAGCTCGAGGCGCGCCTGATGAACCCGGACGTGCTGATCCTCGCTGCGCTCAACGAGGACAAGTGGCCAGGCACGGCCGATCCGGGACCCTGGCTCAGCCGCGGTATGCGGCTCGCGGCCGGACTGGAGCCGCCCGAGCGGCAGCAGGGCCTCGCCGCCCATGACTTCGCGCAGGGGCTGGGCAATGCCGATGTGGTGCTCTGCTACGCGGAACGGGTCGGCTCCAGCCCCTCCCTGCCCTCCCGGCTGGTGCAAAGGCTCGATGCCTTTATTGGCGAGGAGGCTGCAGCACGCCTGCGGGGGCGTGGTCAGGCCTGGATCAACGAGGCCCGACGGCTCGATGCAGTGGCCCGGGTGAGCCCTGCTTCGCGGCCACAGCCCAATCCACCGGTCGATACGCGACCCCGAAAGCTCTCGGTCACCGAGATCGAGACGCTGATGCGCTCGCCCTATGACCTCTATGCCAGGCATGTGCTGCGGCTGAAGCCGCTCGATGCGCTCGGCGAGGACCCCGATGCACGCGAGCGCGGCACCATCGTCCACGCCATCTTCGCGCGCTTCGTCTTCGAAAAGCGTGATCCGGCCGATCCGGGTGCGTTTTCGCGGCTCATGGAGATTGCCGGGGAGGAATTTGCCGGGCTCGACGCCATTGGCGAGCGGCGCGACATCTGGCTCAAGCGGTTCGAGGCCGCCGCGCGGCAGTTCCTCGATTTCGAGCAAGGAAGGGCGCATCTGGTCGCGGCGCGGCACGCAGAAGTCGAGGGGCGGTGGGATATGCGCCTGGCCGAACCTTTCGCCATCACCGGCAAGGCGGACCGGATCGACCTCTTGACCGACGGGACGCTGGAAATCCTCGACTTCAAGACCGGCTCGCCACCCAGCCCGGGCGCGATGAAGACGTTCGAAGCCCCGCAATTGCCGGTCGAGGCATTGATGGCGCTGCAGGGCGGCTTCAAGGACATTCCCGCCGCAGAGACCAGCGCGCTGACCTATATCAAGGTCGGCTTGGGGCCCGAGGCGTTCAAGCCGAGCGGCTTTGCTCTGCCCGAAGGCATGCGCGTTGCCGATGTCGCCGAAGAAGTCTGGCGGCGCATGCAGCTCCAGATCGACCATTTCCTGTTACGCGAAACGCCCATGCCCTCGCGCCTTTTGCCCGTGAAAGGCCAGCGCTTCGCCGGGGCATATGATCATCTGGCACGCGTTGCCGAATGGACCGCCGTGGATGGGGAGGACGAGGCATGAACGATCGCGGCACCGTCAACCCGCCCTTCAACACGGTGGCCAGCCAGGCCAAGGCCAGCGACCCGGCGCTCTCCATCTGGGTGGAGGCCAATGCCGGCTCGGGCAAGACCTTCGTGCTGACCAACCGGGTGCTGCGCCTGTTGCTCGACGGGGTGAAACCGCAATCGATTCTCTGCCTCACCTATACCAAGGCGGCGGCGGCCGAGATGCGCAAGCGCGTCGGCGCGCGGCTGGCTGGATGGGCGGTGGCGGAGGAGGCGGCATTGCGCCAGGCCCTGCGCGACCTGACGGGCGGGGAGCCAGCGAAACGTCAGATGGAGGACGCGCGGACCCTGTTCGCGCGGGCCCTCGAAACCCCGGGCGGACTGCGCATCCTCACCATCCACGCCTTTTGCGAAGCGGTGCTGCATCGCTTTCCCATCGAGGCGGGCGTGCCCTTCGATTTTGCCGTGATCGAGGAGGACCGGCAGGCCAACATGCTGCTCGCGGCGCGCGAGGAGGTTCTGGCCGAGGGTCTGCGCGGGGGCAGCCATGCACAGGCCGTGGAAACACTGTTCGGGCTTCTGAGCGACCACGCCATCGCCGAAGCGATCGCGGCGGCACTGGGGGAGGGGGCGCGGCTCAAGCCGGTCCTCGCCGATCCGGCTCGCGCCAAGGCGCGGCTGCGCGCGCTGGTCGG
>CAMLKN010000064.1 GCA_946480655.1 uncultured Devosia sp.
CTTTGGTTGAACATGAAGTGAGCTTGCGCCCGTTTGCCGGACCTGTCCAGTCACCGCGTTGTCATGCACAGGCGGCTGTTGTGCATTCGCCACGGTGGGTGCGCTGCCGCCTCGTTCCCGACGCGGGCTAAGCGGCAGGGCGGCCAGTCACCCTAAGCGCCGGAATTCTTGGGCTTTGAGCGCAGCTGGATGATGGTGGCTGTCAGCACGCCCAGCGCCACGATGCCGATGATGATGGTGGCCAGCGCATTGACGTCGGGCGAGACACCGAGGCGCACCTTGGAGAAGATGACCATGGGCAGGGTGGACGAGCCGGGGCCAGACACAAAGCTGGCAATGACCAGGTCGTCGAGCGACAGGGTGAAGCCGAGCAGCCAGCCCGAGACCAGGGCCGGGGCGATGATGGGCAGGGTCACGTCGAAGAAGGTGCGGAGTGGCGAGGCGCCAAGGTCCATGGCGGCCTCCTCGAGGCTGCGGTCGAAGTCTCCCAGTCGCGATTGCACCACGACGCAGACATAGGCGGTGCAGAAGGTGGCATGGGCAATGACGATGGTGAGCATGCCGCGGCCCTGCGGCCAGCCCAGAATGCTTTCCATGGCCACGAACAGCAGCAGCAGGGCAAGACCAGTGATGACGTCGGGCATGACCAGCGGGGCCGAGACCATGCCGGAAAAGAGCGTCCGGCCGCGGAAACGGCGGAAGCGGACCAGGGCCACGGCGGCCAGTGTGCCGAGGACGAGGGCAATGGTGGCCGCGAGCGCGGCGATCTGCAGGCTGAGCCAGGCGGCGCTCAGCATCTGCGGGTCGCGGAACAGTTCGCCATACCACTGGACCGAAAAGCCGGACCAGACGGTCACGAGGCGGCTCTCGTTGAACGAGAAGATGACCAGCGAAACGATGGGCGCATAGAGGAAGGAAAAGCCCAGGGCCGCCGCGATGGGAAGGAACCAGCCGCGCCGCATCTTACTTCTCCACCACCGCGCCCTGGGCGCGCTGCAACAGCATGATCGGCACCACCACGACCAGCAGCATGGCCACCGCCACGGCGGCAGCACGCGGCCAATTGGTATTGGTGAAGAACTCGTCCCAGAGGACGCGGCCGATCATCAGGGTTTCGGGTCCACCCAGCAGCGAGGGAATGACGAATTCGCCGATGGCCGGGATGAAGACCAGCATGGAGCCGGCAATGATGCCCGGGATCGACAGCGGCAGGGTGACGAAGAGGAAAGTGTGGATGGGCCGTGCGCCCAGATCCGCCGAGGCCTCGAAGAGGGAGACGTCGAGCTTCACCAGCGTCGTATAGAGCGGCAGGATCATGAAGGGCAGGTAGGTATAGACGATGCCGACATAGACGGCGAAATCGGTCTGCATCATCACTAGCGGCTCGATGCCGAACAGGCCCAGGAACTGGTTGATGACGCCATTGCCGCGCATGAAGCCGGTCAGCGCATAGACGCGCAACAGGAAGGAGGTGAAGAAGGGCAGGATCACCAGCATCAGCAGGATATTGCGCCAGCGATCGGGGGCGCGGGCGATGGCATAGGCCATGGGATAGCCCACCAGCAGGGTGATCACCGTGGCGATGGCGGCGATGCGGATGGAGCTGAGATAGGCCGCGACATAGAGATTGTCGGTGAAGAGGCGAATGTAGTTGTTCAGGTGCAGGGTGAGCTGCACCGTGCCCTCCTCGGTGGTGAGGAGTGGCGAATAGGGCGGGCGGCCGAACTGCTTGGTGGCCAGCGAAATGCCGAAGACCACGGCCAGCGGGATGAGGAAGAAAACGAGAAGCCAGAGCACCGGCGCGGCCAGCACCAGCATGCGGCCGGTAATGCCGACCCGGGCGAGGCCCTTTTCCACGGCATTCCAGGGTTTGAGGCGCCGCGGCGGCGGAATGGTGGGATCGTGGATCGCGGTCATGACGTCAGCACCGAGCCGGCATCGGCGCCCCAGCTGACATAGACCTTTTCCTCCCAGGTGATGGCATCGGGATTGCCGCGCACCGAATTGGTCTGGCTGACGCGCAGGCGTTTGCCGCTTTCGAGCAGGACCTGATAGACCGAGATGTCGCCCAGATAGGCGATTTCCTCGACCACGCCGGCCGTGACATTGGCGCCGTTGATGCCTTCGGGCTTTTCGCGGCTGAGGGCCATCTTTTCGGGGCGGATGGCCCACCACAGGATCTGGTCGGGGGCGCAGTCGACGCCGTGACCGACATAGATATCGCAGCCCAGTTCGGCCGAGCGGATGCGCACATGGTCGGGTTCGTCCTCGGTGACGATGCCTTCCACCATGTTGACCGAGCCGATGAAGCCGGCCACGAAGCGCGAATTGGGGAATTCGTAGATATCGGTTGGCTCGCCCACCATGACGATTTCGCCCTGGTTCATCACCCCGATGCGGGTGGCCAGGGTCATGGCCTCTTCCTGGTCGTGGGTGACGACGATGAAGGTCACGCCGAGGCTCTCCTGGATTTTCACCAGTTCGAACTGGGTTTCCTCGCGCAGTTTCTTGTCGAGCGCGCCGAGCGGTTCGTCGAGGAGCAAAAGCTTGGGGCGCTTGGCGAGGGCGCGGGCGAGGGCGACGCGCTGCCGCTGGCCGCCGGAGAGCTGGTGCGGCTTGCGCTTGCCGTAGTCCTGGAGCTTGACCAGCGCCAAGAGCTCTTCGACGCGGGCATTGATTTCGGCGCGCGGCAGGCCGTCGCGCTTGAGGCCATAGGCAATGTTCTGCTCGACGGTCATATGCGGGAAGAGCGCATAGGACTGGAACATCATGTTGACCGGCCGGTTGTAGGGCGGCACTTCGGTCATGTCCTGGCCATCGATCTCGATCGTGCCCGAGGTGGGGGTTTCGAAGCCGGCCAGCATGCGCAGCAGGGTCGACTTGCCCGAGCCGGACCCGCCCAGCAGGCAGAAGAGCTCGGACTTGTAGATGTCGAGGGAGACGTCGTTGACCGCCAGCACGTCGCCGAATTTCTTCGAGACGTTCTTGATGCGGACGAAGGGCTTGTTGTTGGCGGTATCGCGCCACGGACGCGTATCGATCGCAAGCTGCGGTTTTTTTGCCATGACGCTCTATGCCGTTCAAAAAACGGGATGGCGCGCGCGGCGCCATCCCCGGATGATTAGTCTTACTGACCGGTCTTGATGCGGGTCCAGGTGCGGGTCAAGACCTCTTCGAACTCGGGCGAGTGCGCCGTGAGGGCGAAGGCATTGGCAACGGTCTCGGCGGGCGGGTAGATGCCCGGATTGCCCTTGACCTCTTCGGAGACGAACTCGGTCGCGGCCAGGTTCGGGTTGGCATAGAAGACGTAGTCGGTGATGGCGGCGACGACTTCGGGCTTCATGATGTAGTCGATGAACTTGTGGGCATTTTCCGGATGCGGGGCATCGGCGGGAATGGCCAGCAGGTCCATCAGCGTGGCGGCGCCTTCCTTGGGAATGACATAGCCCACTTCGACGCCTTCGGCGGCATTGTCGGAGGCGATGAAGATGTCGCCCGAATAGCCCAGCGCCAGGCAGATTTCGCCGTTTGCGAGGTCATCGATATACTGCGAGGAGTGGAAGTAGCGGATATGCGGCTTGATGGCGGTCAGGGTCGCTTCGGCCTTGGCCAGGTCTTCCTCGCTCTCGGAATTGGCATCAAGGCCGATATAGTGCAGCACCGTGCCCATGACCTCGGACGGGCTGTCGAGCAGGGCAATGCCGCAACCGGCGAGCTTCTCGGCATTCTCGGGCTTGAACAGGATGTCCCAGCTGTCGACCGGGGTATCGGCGCCCAGGGCCTCGGTGACCTTGGCGACATTGTAGCCGAGGCCAATGGTGAAGGTCATGTAGGGGATCGAATGGGCATTGTCCGGGTCGTGCTCGGCGGCGACGGCCATGACGGCGGGATCGAGATTGCCCAGATTGGTCAGCTTGGACTTGTCGAGCGGCAGAAGCAGGCCGGCCTGGACCTGGCGCTCGAGGAAGTTGCCGGTGGGCACGACGATGTCGTAGCCGGAATTGCCGGCGAGCAGCTTGGCGTCGACGATCTCGTTATTGTCATAGACGTCGTAATTGACCTTGATGCCGGTCTCCGCCTCGAAATTGGCGATCGTGTCCTCGGCAATGTAGTCGGACCAGTTATAGACGTTGAGCACCGGCTCTTCCTGCGCAATAGCAGGGCTGGCGGCCAGTAGAGCGCCAATGGCAATGGCGAGCGACGTTTTCATGATTGCAGTCTCCTGTGGGGACCATGGTGGAGGCGGTTGGTGTCCTTGCCGGACAGCCGGTTCGATGCGCCTGGGCGCCATCCGCGGAAAGAGCCGCGGCTCAACCCCGGGGCCTCATCTTTGAGACCCCGGAAATGGGGAAAATGCCGGATATGAGGATGCCATGAAGGGGCGCCCGGAGGCGCTGGCGGCAGTCGCTGCAATCAGCCCGGAGCCGGGCGCGTATCGAGGCGCGGACGACGCGCCGTCAATGCTGGACCTGGTCAGCGAAGTGCCCTTTCCCTCTCTTACCCAAGGCAAATTATCGACAAACCCCGGGCCCGACAAGGCTGTGAATGCCAAGTTTTTGCGGGGCTTGACCCGATCAGTGCCGGGGCGCACAAGCACCGCCAATGGGGTCGCCCGGGGCGGCCAGAACGTGATGTCGGAGCACAACGGGAAATGAGCGCGAAGGCCTATCTGTCGGTATCGGGCGAGGTGAAGGCGGCGCTGGCCGCGGGCAAGCCTGTGGTGGCGCTGGAGTCCACCATCATCACCCATGGCATGCCCTATCCGCAGAACCTTGCCATGGCGCGCGAGGTGGAGGACGTGGTGCGCGCCAATGGGGCGGTTCCGGCGACCATTGCCATCATGGACGGTCGGCTCTGTGTCGGCGTCTCGGGCGAGGACCTCGAACGCCTCGCCGAGGAAGGCCACGCGGCCGCCAAGGCCAGCCGCCGCGACATGGCGAGCCTGCTGGCGCGCGGTGTCATGGCCGGCACGACCGTCGCCACCACCATGCAGATCGCGGCCCTGGCCGGCATCCGCATCTTTGCCACTGGCGGCATTGGCGGGGTGCATCGCGGCGCCGAGGACAGCTTTGATATTTCGGCGGACCTCGAGGAACTGGGCCGCACCCCGGTGGCTGTCGTCTGTGCCGGCGCCAAGTCGATCCTCGACATCGCCAAGACGCTCGAAGTGCTCGAAACCAATGGCGTGCCGGTGCTCGGTTTTGGCACCGAGGATTTTCCGGCCTTCTGGGCCCGGACCAGTGGTTTCAAGGTGGACCAGCGTGTCGACACGGCCGCCGATGTTGCCCGCATGCTGATGATCCAGCACGACCTCAACATGGGTGGCGTGCTGATCGCCAATCCGATCCCCGAGGCGGATGCCTGGGAGGCCGCGGCCATTGAAGGTTTCATCGCCCAGGCGCTGGCTGACGCCGATGCGGAGGGCGTTAAGGGCAAGGCGACGACGCCGTTCCTGTTGCAGCGCATCTTCGAATTGACCGGCGGCAAGTCGCTCGAGAGCAATATCGCGCTGGTCAAGAACAACGCCAAGGTTGCGGCCCAGATCGCCGTGGCGCTGTCGGCCCAGCTGGCGTCGCGCCCTGCATGAGTGCTCGGGTTCTCGTCGTCGGCGACGTGATGACCGACATTATCGTCCGGCCGGAGGGGCCCATCGTGCCGGGTTCGGACCGGCGGGCCGAGATCCGCAACCGGCCCGGTGGCTCGGGGGCAAACCAGGCCGTCTGGCTGGGTGCGGCTGGCGCCGATGTGCTGTTCGCGGCGCGGGTCGGGGCGGACGAGCGGGCCATGTACGAGAACTATTTTCGCGGACGCGGGGTTGTCCCGGCGCTGGGCGGGGACAAGGACCTGCCCACCGGCGTGCTGGTGACCATTGTCGATCCTTCGGGCGAGCGCAGTTTCCTCACCGACCGGGGTGCCAATCTCAATCTGGGCGAGGACGACCTCGGCGAGAGCCTGCTCGACGGGGTCGGGCTGGTGCTGGTGTCAGGCTACAGCTTCTTTGCCACCGGGCCGCGACTGGCCGTGCAGGACCTGCTCGCGGCAGCGCGGCGCCGGGGCGTGCCCATTGCCGTTGACCCGGCCTCGACGGGCTTTCTGGCAGAGGTGGGCGCCAGTGTGTTCCGCGACTGGGTGGGCAAGGTGGACTGGCTGTTTGCCAACGAGGCCGAGGCCGAGCTGCTGACCGGCGAAGCTGATTTTGACGCACAGATGCGCAATCTGGGCACGCAGTTCGCCCATGTGGTGATCAAGCGCGGCCGTTTCGGCGCGGCCCTGGGTGGGCGCGATGGCGTCATCCAGAGCCATCCGGCGCCGATCGTCAGGGTGGTGGACACGACAGGCGCGGGCGATGCCTTTGCCGCCGGGTTCGTCGCGGCCCTCTTGCGCGGCGAGCCGCATGCGGCCTGCCTTGAGGCCGGGATAGCCGGAGGCGCAAAAGCCGTGCAATTCGTGGGTGGCCAGCCGCAATAGTGCGTCCTCCGCGCGGCGAGCCGCGCTCCCCGCCTTCCTGCCATGCAGACGCGCCGGGGTTGACGTATAGGTCAATAGCCCTATGTCAGCGGCACAACATACAGGAGCTGGCCATGAAGCGCGCCGTTTATTCCCAATTCGGAACCCCGGAAAAAGTCCTCTCGTGGCAGGAGGTGGAGCGGCCGCAACCCGGGCCCGGACAGGTGCTGGTCCGGATGGTGCTGTCTCCGGTTCACAATCATGACCTGATGACGATCGCGGGCCACTATGGCTTCAAGCCGAGCCTGCCGGCGGTGCCCGGTACCGAGGCGGTCGGTATTGTTGAGGCTCTCGGCGAGGGCGTTACCAATCTCAAGGTCGGCCAGCGCGTGGCCGGTGGCGCGGAGGCCGCCTGGGCGGATTACTATCTCGCCAATGCCGCGCGGCTCGTGCCGGTGCCGGACAGCGTCAGCGACGAAACCGCCTGCCAGCTGGTATCCATGCCGCTGAGTGCCAAGATGCTGCTCGACACGCTTGGCGTGAAGGCCGGTGACTGGATAGCGCTCAATGCCGCCAATGGTGCGGTGGGCAAGCTTGTGGCTCAATATGGCCGGGAATTGGGCATCAACGTCCTGGGGCTGGTGCGCCGCGCTGCCGCGGTCGACGAAATGGCGCGTCTCGGCATCGCCAATGTGGTGGCGACCGAGGGTGGCGACTGGCGCGAGACGGTCAAGGCCATGACGGGTGGCGCGCCGATCATCCGGGGGATCGAGTCGCTGGGTGGCGAAGGCGCCAGCGACCTGGCCAGCGTGCTGGCGGATGGGGCTGAGCTCATCAGCTTCGGCGCCATGACCGGGCGCCCGCTGAAGCTCCCGGCCGGCGAATTGCTGTTTCGCGGCCTGACCGTCAAGGGCTTCTGGGGTGCCAAGCCGCCGGTCAAGCCCGAGCGCATCGGCGAGCTTCTCGGCGAACTGGTCCGCGATGCGGCGAGCGGCAAGCTCGTCTTGGAGATCGAAAAGGCCTATCCTGTCGAAGAGGTGGCGGAAGCCGCCCGCGCCAGCGGCGAGCCGGGACGCAAGGGCAAAGTGGCCATTCGGGGTCAGTGATCCTCATGGGCGTCGGCGACGCCCAGGTGCCAGTAGCCGGCGGCTTTGACCCATTCGGGGTTGAAGCCGCGTTCATCGACCAGGTGTGTCTTGACGGCGCGGGCCATGTTCACTTCGCCGGCAATGAAGGCATAGGCGTCGCCTTGCGGCAGCTCGGCGCAGGCGATGGCGTCGCGGATGAGGGTCGTGGTGCCGGCAGCAGCGCCATTGCGATGCACGTAAATGAGCGTCACGTCGGCAGCGGTCTCGAAACTCTGCTCCTCGGACCGGTCTTCAACCTCGAGGACGGCCACGACCCTGGTGCCTGCCGGGAGTTCTTCGATGCGGCGGCCGATGGCCGGCAGGGCGGTTTCATCGCCGGCCAGCAGGTACCATTCGAAGGCCAGAGGGACGACCTGCGATCCGCGCGGTCCGCCGATGACAAGGGTGTCGCCGGCTTTGACCCCGGCAGCCCAGCTTGCGGCCGGGCCATCGCCATGAAGCACGAAATCGAGCTCGATCCAGCCTTCGGCAACGCTCCAGTAGCGGGGCGTGTAATCCCGCATTTCCCGGACCGTGCCCGGGGGGAACTGAACGCCATTGGGTCCCAGGGGCGGCAGTTCCGACGGGGTGCCATCGGCAAAGAAGAAGGCCTTGATGTGGTCGGCATGGCCGAGAGAGGCGAAGCCGGACATGTCGCCCTTGAGCCGAACGCGGCGCATCAGCGGGGTGATATCAGTGATAGCCGTGACCGTGAGCAAACGCAGTTTCGTCTCGTGGCGGAAGCGCTGGATGGCGCGCAGGTCGGCGATTTCGGTCATGACATAATCCTGAATGTTTTCATCAGCAATTATGCCTGCGGCGGAGCGATGGCAAGGGCCGGGACATGAAGCTTCCGTAATCTGGGCAGCCATGCGCGGCCGGGGGTGGTCCGCGCCGGCGGAGGCTGGCAAGCTGTGGTCCCATACAGGATGGACCATGCACCGGCTCATTGCCCGTTTCATTGCCCGGCACGAACCCCGCAGTGACTGGCGGGTGCATGCCAAGTCGGCGACCGCGACGGCCGCGGCGGTGACGCTGATCGGCTATCTCTCGGCGGTGACCGGCCTGCCGCTTCTCCTGGCGCCCTTGGGACCGACGGCGCTGGTCATCTTCGGCCAGCCCGAATCCACCAATGCGCAGCCGATCAATATCTTCGCCGGGTACTTCATCGGCACGGTCATGGCCGTTCTGGCCATGTCGGTGTCGCCGGAACCATTCTGGCTGGCAACGCTCTGCGTTGGGCTGGTCATGCTGATCATGCTGGTGCTGCGCGTGACCCACCCGCCAGCGGCAGCCGTGCCGCTGCTCACATATTCGGGCCGGGTCGATGCGCTGACCCTGTTCGTGGTGCTGTTCGTGGCCTGCAGTCTGCTGGTGCTGCTCGGCACCATCCTCCATCGCCTGCCACCGCAGCGGCGGCGCTATCCGCTGCCGCTGGCGCAGGAGATCGAGAAGGAATAGCTCAGAGCCCGAGCAGACGGTCCTGTTCCTGGCGGAGCGCATAGAGCCGCGTGGTGACATCGGGCGTCGCATTGGCGCTGGTGATCAGTTCGCCCTTCTTGACCGGCGCCGTCACCTTGCCGCCTTCGAGGAGGCCGACGGGCAGGGCGCCGGCGGCACGAGCGTCCACCACGGTCATGGCATAGGAGCGGTAGCAGGTCTCGCCAATGGCATCGAGTGCCTCGCCGGGCTTCAAATCCCGCTTGGCCACGGCGCAGACTTCGGCCACCGGGCGCGGCAGGGGCACCATATCCGGCTTGCCATGGATCATGATGCGCGCGCAGGTCAGCGGCACTTCGAGGCTGGTCAGGTGATAGGGCCGGAAGAAGCCGTAATAGGGGCCATGGCCAATGTGGAGGTCATCCATGCGCTCGATGATGCGGGGATGCTCGGCCTTGACGATGACGAAGACGCCCGGCGCCACGCCCTTGCCGATGGTGAAGTCGACGACACCCGAGCGGTTGAGAATGCCGCCATCGGCCTTGGGAATGAGCACCTTGGCCATGTCGTCGCGATGGGTGGCCGGCCCGTGCATGCCCGGCACGTCGGGCACGAGGCCGGTGGCATTGGCGATGGCGGTCATTTCTACGGCAGTCTTGGAGCCGTCGACGAATTCCACCAGCATGCGCGGGTTCATGTTCCGGCGCGTGGCTTCCTCGCGATAGTCGTCGGGGACGGCATCGTGCTTCAAGGGGTTGTTCTTGCCCTTGCCGGCGGCGACGATGTCGAGGCCGAGGGCCGAGACGAATTCGATCAGTTCCATGCACGACGACGGCTCGTCGCCCGCGCCCACCGAATAGACGACGCCGAGCCGGTCGGCCTGGGCCTTGAGATACGGGCCGATGGTGACATCGGCCTCGACATTCATCATCACCACATGCTTGCCATGCTCCATGGCGAGCAGATCGTAGTCGGCGGCGACGCCCGGCTTGCCGGTGGCGTCGATGACGACATCGATATTGGGGGTGGTGACCAGCGTCTCGGCCGAGGTCACGGCGATCTTGCCCTGTTCGATGGCGGCGGTGGCGGCGGCGGGGGTGTCGACCACCTTGCCCATGGAGTTCTCGCCATAGGCGATGGTCATGGCGTCGAGTGCGGTATGCGGGCGGCGGGTGGCAATGGCCGCCATCTCGATCCCCTGCATCAGGCTCATCTGGGTGACGAGGTCGGTGCCCATCTCGCCCGAGCCGATGACGCCGACGCGAATGGTCTTGCCGCTTTCGGCGCGCTGGGCGAGGTCACGGGCAATGCCGGTGAGGGCGATCTTGGGGGGCATGGGCGGTCCAGTTCTGGTTCGGCCGATGCGATAGCGCTGTGTGGCGGCGGGGGCAAGGTTTTCCGGCGCCTCTGCCAATCATCCACACTGCCAACCCCACCGTGCCGCCCTCGGGCCCGACCCGAGGGCCAGTGGCAACAAGCATGGCGTGCGGGTGGTGAGCGGTCCTCGGGTCAAGCCCGAGGACGGCACAGTGAAATTCGACGGCCAAGTGCGCCACTGGCGCGCTCAGTCCCTTCGGGCGGCTGATCGCCCTGCGAGCATAGCTCTCCGGGCCTCTGACCCTCCAACCGCGCCACTGGCGCGTTTGGCCGCTATGCGGACGGGCGGATCGCCTTTCGAGCATAGCTCTCCAGGCCTATTCGGCTCGGATCGCTCCACCGGAGCGCTCCGCCCTTTCAGGGACGCCTCATAGTTAGCAATTCTTAAACCGTTCGGGCTGAATATGCTTTCTGGAGAAGACT